>JAJFLN010000190.1 GCA_021772705.1 Candidatus Cloacimonadota bacterium
GAGAATCCGCTCGGTAATGGTGGTCTTGCCCGCATCGATGTGAGCACAGATTCCGATGTTCCGGACGTTCTCGAGCTGAGACCCGTCCTTGTTGACGCGACGCTCCTCCTGCGATGCCTTGGCCGCATGGGGCCCCGCATCAGCGTCGGTCGTCGGTTCTTTGGTTTTGAGATCCTGTGTATCCACGAGTGTCATTGGCTTATGAAGCAGTAACAGACTCTGCGAGACGAGAGTCCGGAAAGGAGGGGCTGGCCGGCGGTCGATTCGCCGAGGGCCCGTTCCGGGGGTGAAGAGCGGCGGGAGCCGCAAGACTTCAAGGTATTCTGAGCGTCACCACCGGTAATGCGAGAAGGCCCTGTTGGCCTCGGCCATGCGGTGAACGTCTTCCCGCTTCTTGATGGAGAGGCCCTGCCCCTTGGCAGCGTCGCCGAGCTCGCCAGCCAGTCGGAGAGCAAAGGTCTTCTCCTTGCGATTCCTGGCGTGACTGATAATCCAGCGCAGCGCCAGGGTCAGCTTCCGCGGACCCCGAACTTCGATGGGCACCTGATAGGTCGAGCCGCCGACACGTCGGGACTTCACTTCGATGGAAGGCTTCACGTTCTCGACAGCCTGCTCGAAGAGCTTGTAACCGTCATGAATGTCGCCGTCACCGGCCATTTGCTTGAGGGCGTTGTAGAACATCCTGCTTGCCAGGGTCTTCTTGCCGTCGAGCATGACCTTGTTGATGAATCGCGTGACCAGCCGACTATTGAAAATCGGGTCCGGCTTGATCTCGCGCTTGATGGCTGCGCGTCTCCTTGCCACTGGAAATCCTCCGTCCTGTGAATCGTTAGCCGATTATTTCTTCGGGCGCTTGGCTCCGTACTTGGATCGGGCCTTGCGTCGGTTCTCGACGCCGGCCGTATCTAGCACGCCACGCACGATGTGGTAACGGACACCTGGCAGGTCTTTGACCCTGCCGCCGCGAATGAGCACGATGGAGTGCTCCTGCAGGTTGTGTCCAACACCCGGAATGTAACCCGTTACCTCGATCCCGTTCGTGAGGCGGATACGAGCCACCTTACGCAGGGCAGAGTTGGGTTTCTTCGGCGTTGTGGTCCAGACGCGTGTACAGACTCCGCGCTTCTGGGGGCAACCCTGAAGAGCTGGTGCGTCGGGCTTGTTGCTCGGCTTCTTACGCTTGTTTCTGACTAGCTGGTTAATCGTCGGCATCCCAGAAATCCTCCAATACGGGTGGCACTGCGCACCCGGTGCAGACGCGCGATCATAGCAAGGGTTGTGCCGACTGTCAAGCATGATCGTGGTCTCGCGGGCGAATCTTGAACACCTGTTTCAGAGAGAAACCGGCCTTCGCCCCTTCCGGGATAAAGGCCGGTCTCTTGACTGCTGAATCAGGGCCGTGAAGAAACTACTCCTCCACCTCTCCGGTCTCGGGCTTCTGGTCATCCGGGGCGTCGGGGATGACCTCGTCGTCGGCGGCCTTGCCGCTGGTTGCCTCGGCGGCCCCCACCTCCTCCACCTTTGCGGCGTCATCAGTCGACATGTCCGGTGTCAGGGACGCCAGGCTCTTGAGGTCCGTGCCTTCCGGTGTACCGTCGGCTACAGCCAGGAGTTCCCTTCGGGCTCGCTCGACTCTTGCGGCGAGATCGTCGGCCTCGGCGCCCTCGGTGGTCTCGGCGCCCTGAAGCTCCTCGACCATTCTCTCATCGGCGAATCGGAACCGGACCTTGTTGGTGAACAATCCGGTACCGGCCGGGATGAGCTTGCCGATGATGATGTTCTCCTTCAGACCTCGGAGGAAGTCCACACGGCTCTTGATGGCGGCCTTGGTGAGGACCCGGGTGGTCTCCTGGAACGAAGCGGCGCTGATGAAGCTGTCCGTCGTGAGGGAGGCCTTGGTGATGCCCTGGAGCTTCGGAACGCCCTGTGCGGCCTTGCGACCGGACTTGACGACTCTGGCATTCTCATCGGCGAAGTCGAAGTAGGACGGCATCTCACCGGGCAGGAACCGAGTGTCTCCCGACTTCATGACCTGGATCTTGGTCATCATGTTTGCCACGATGACCTCGATGTGCCGGTCATTGATCGACACACCCTGGCTCTTGTAGACGTGCTGCACCTCGTCGATGAGGTACCGCTCGACCACATCGGACCCGGCAAGCTTCGCCAGCTTCCTGGGGTCCACATTACCATCTGTCAGCCGCGTGCCGGGCCGGACGATCTCACCGTTCTGAACGATCATGTTGCCCGATCCGTACTGGGCCTTGTACTGGACGGAATGGCTCTCCTCTCCGACGATGGAGATGTTGTTCCCCACGATCTGGATCTGCCCGAAGTCGGCAGCCACCACGGCTTCCTTCCTGGGCTTCCGGACCTCGAAGAGCTCACTGACTCGCGGAAGACCCTGGATGATGTCGGTGGTCTTCTTGCCGCCAGTACCCCACTTGGCCAGAATGTCACCCTTCTTGATGATCTGGCCTTCCTTGACCGTCAGTTCGGCGCCGTCGATGATCTGGTGCGCCTCACCTGGCAAGATGATGACCCGTTCCACAACGGATCGAGTCTTGCCGCTCTTGGTGAGCGCCTTGACTACCTTCACCACACCGGAGGCCTCGGATCGGATGACGGCAAGCTTGTGGCCCGGATGGATCTCCTGACCGTCCTCCACCAGAACCTCGGTGGTCTCGTTGAGGTGATACTTCTTGGTGACCTCTTCATTACGGGTGAACTTGACGCCCCGGTCGACGCGGGCGAATGAGGCATAGCTGATGGGTTCCGTTAGGGGCTCTCCAGCAACCAACTCCTGTCCATTCTTCACACAGAGTGGAATCCCAACGGGCAGGAAGTAGTCCCGGCCGCTGTAGACGATGATCTTCCTGATCAGATCCTCACCGGTGTACTTGTTGTAACCGGTAATGAAGTTGACCTTCCCGTTGGTCTCGGCCTCGATGGGAGCAAAGCTCTCGATGAGCTGATCTCCCGCCGTGACCTCGTCGCCTTCCTGAACCTTCAAGGTAGCGCCCTCGGGGATCAGGTATTCCTTGGCACCCTTGTCGCTGCGGACACAGATGCACTCCTGGGGAGTGGGACGGTAAACGAGGACCTTGCCCAGGACAACCTTATGAGACAGGAGTAGTGCCGCCTGCTCCTCGGCGACGACGTCGTCCTTGGAGGCGATGACCTCGCCAGACTCGGGCACGATCACGTCTTCAGCGATAGTTCGACCCACCAGATCCGCAGCCTGCAGTTCGTCATCAACCAGCAAGAGCGGGTCAGTGACTGTCAGTTTCCGGATCTCAACTGTTCCGTCCACTTCTGTCATGAAGGGGATCGGTCCGGTAATCTTCTGTCCCTCTGTCAGCTCCTCGCCACCCTGCACGGCCATGTTGTCGGCCTTGAGCTGGGCGCCTTCGGGGATGACATAGACGCGCTCATCCTTAACGATGATGCGCCTCCGGTCCACGGTCTTGTTCGAGCTGGACCGGTAGGACATGATCTTGACCTTACCCGAGACCTCGCTGACAAACGTCAGCATCATGTTGGCCTCGTCCATCTCGATCTGCATGTTGCCCGTCATGTAGTACTCCTTGAGGGCAAAACTGTTGATCCCGACGGTCTTCTTTCCCTTGTACTCGACGGTACCGGCGAGTTCGCTGAAGATGGCTGCGATCTCGTCAGTGGCCTTGACCTGGTCACCGTTCTTCACACGGATGACGGGACCTTCAGGAACCTCCTGGGGCCCCATGCTCTCGGCCATGTGCTTGATGCCCTGTGGCATCTCCACATCGTGACCCTGAGCCATATCGTCATCGGTGGGCAGGACGTAGATCATGCCAGCTTCGGAAATGACGCGCTGGTTCTTGACCTTGATCCCGACGAACTGAACCCGGCCGTCGCGACCGCTGATAGCGGATTTCTCCTCGATGGCAGTCTCACCGAGAACATCGCCGGCGACCACCACGTCATCTTCCTCGACCTTGAGGATGCAGCGCTGGGGCATGTTGTACTCCGCCAGCACCTTGTCGCGGCCACCTTCCTTCTTGGACTTTTCCGTGATCCGGAGAGACGCCTTCTTCGAGACCTGCAGGCCATCCTTGACGATGATGTTGTGGTACTTCACCGTGCCGGAGAAAGCCGTGATGACCTCGTTGGGGTTGTAGTCACCCAGAGCTGTACCAGGACGGACGTGCTCACCGTCGGAGACCTTCAGAACGGCGCCCACGGAGAAAGTGTACTTGTCGATCTTCCCGCCGGCGCCCTTGATCATCAGGTATCCGCCGAGGGCAACCTTTCGGATATTGCGATCGAAGTCGCTATCCCTGGAGACCTCCTCAGTGGTGCCCATGTCGACGACGAACTTTCCTCGTGTGACCTTGTGCTGCCAGATCAGCTCGTCGAAGGAGACGACTCCATCAGCCTTGGCCTTGATGTTGGCCTTCCTGGCCACGGCCACACCACCGGTGTGGAACGTTCTCATCGTGAGCTGCGTTCCTGGCTCGCCGATGGACTGAGCTGCGATGACACCGACAGCGACCCCCATGTCGACGGGCCGGTTGGTGGACAGGTCGTAGCCGTAACACTTCTGACAGACTCCGAGCCGGACTCGGCAATGAATCGGCGACCGCAGGTAGACGGCGGGATAGACCTTGATCTCATCCACACCGGCTTCGCGGAGCTTGGTCTTGACGAATTCACGGACGGGAATGTCGGGCGGACAGATGACAGTCTTCTCCAGGGGATGGAGAACGAGTTCTCCAACGAGACAGTCATCCCTGAGGTCATCGAGAGCCACGAGGCATTCGGCGTCGGAGATCTCCTTCGCCAGTTCCCGATCAATCTCGGCGCCAGCCTTGGCGATGACGGCGCCGGTTCCCGGATGCCGCACCTCCGTGGCGGTGACGCGACCCCAGATTCGCTCACTGAGACCGATGATGGTCTCCTCCACGAGCTGATTCGTCGGGGTCCTCTTCTCTCTCAGATGCATCACCAGGATTCCGATGGTGGATCCACAGTCCTTCTCGAAGATGATCGAGTCCTGCGCCACATCGACGAGACGACGGGTCAGATACCCGGAGTCCGCTGTGCGCAGCGCCGTATCGACGAGACCCTTTCTGGCTCCGTAAGTGGAGATGAAGTAGTCGGTCATCGTCAGACCTTCGCGGAAGCTGGCCTTGATCGGCACGGGGATGATGTCTCCATGCGGATTGGCCATCAGACCTCGCATACCGGCGAGCTGCTTCGTCTGGTCCGTGTTACCT
Source organism: Candidatus Cloacimonadota bacterium (assembly GCA_021772705.1). Taxonomy (GTDB): domain Bacteria; phylum Muiribacteriota; class UBA6191; order JACPRK01; family JACPRK01; genus OFTM100. Next base: position 5,259 of record JAJFLN010000190.1, read on the forward strand.
CGAGCACCGGAGATCATCATCATGTACACCGAGTTGAACTGCCCGCTCTCGTTCTTCGTCTTGAAGTTCTGGAGCATGGCATCGGTCACCTCGTCGGTGGCGGAGATCCAGATATCGATGATCTGCTGCCGCACTTCGTCGACATCGGCATCGGGCCCGGATCGTTCGACGAGCTGGGTGACCTTCTTGTCAGCCGCCCGGATGATCTCCACCTTCTTGTCCGGGATCTCCAGGTCGGCGATGCTGATCGAGAGGCCGGACATGGTGGCGAATCGGAAGCCCATTTCCTTGATCCGGTCCAGGAGCTTGGCAGTCCTGGCCGTTCCACATACCGTCACGGATCGCTCGATGATCCGCATGAGGTCGCCCTTGCCGATGGGGATGTTCATGAACCCCAGCTCGGGCGGCAGGATCTGGTTGAAGATGACCCTGCCCACGGTGGTGTTCATCGTCTCCCTCTCTCCTGTCTTCTCGTTGTCCCTTCGCAGGAACACCTTGTCGTGGACATGGAGCTGGCCCGAATCGTGGGCGGTCAGGACTTCCTGCTCACTCTGCATGAGCGGGATGTCCACGATATCCACTTCCTTGATCTTGGCGTCCACCAGCGCCTGCACGTCCTCGACAGTCATGGGATGCTCTTCCTTGACGATGAGCTTCTTGGACTTGTCGTAGATCGCGTCGGCGATGTGCGTGTCATATCGTGCGGACTCGACACGGACGGCCAGTGAACCCAGAGTATCCTTCGGGTCGTTGACCGAGATCTTGCGGGTTCGCTTGCTCCGGGTGTTCATGGTCAGGTAGAAGCAGCCGATGGCCATATCCTGACTCGGACTGGCCACGGCGGCGCCGTTGGCCGGAGAGAGCAGGTTGTTGGTCGAGAGCAACAGCACCCGGCACTCGGTCTTGGCAGGCAGCAGCAGAGGCACGTGAACGGCCATCTGGTCGCCGTCGAAGTCAGCGTTGAAGGCGGTGCAGACCAGGGGATGAATCTGGATGGCCTTGCCCGAGACCAGGACAGGTTCGAACGCCTGGATACCGTGACGGTGAAGCGTGGGTGCACGGTTCAGGATCACCGGGTGATCACACACGACCTCTTCGAGAACTGCCCACACTTCCTCCTGCTCGCGCTCGATCATCCGCTTGGCGCTCTTGATGTTGTGCGCCAGGCCGTACTCGACCAGCTTGTGCATGATGAAAGGCTTGAAGAGTTCGAGGGCCATTCGCTGGGGCAGACCACACTGATGCATCTGCAGCTTGGGACCCACGACGATGACAGATCGACCGGAGTAGTCGACGCGCTTGCCCAGCAGGTTCTGCCGGAACCGACCCTGCTTGCCCTTGAGCATGTCATTCAGGCTCTTCAGGGGCCGGTTGCCCGGGCCCGTGACGGGACGGCCGCGGCGGCCGTTGTCGATGAGGGCGTTGACGGCCTCCTGAAGCATGCGCTTCTCGTTCTTGTTGTTGATCTCCGGAGCGTTCAGCTTGATGAGCCTGGCGAGCCGGTTGTTCCTGTTGATCACCCTCCGGTACAGATCATTGAGATCCGACGTGGCGAAACGACCACCGTCGAGCTGGACCATGGGCCGAAGATCCGGGGGGATGACGGGCAGGATGTCCAAGATCATCCACTGAGGGCGCGACTTCGAATGCAGGAAGGTCTCGGCTATCTCGAGACGCGTCATGATGTTCTGCATCTGGCTGCCCGACTTCTGACGCAGCTTCCGCTTCAG
>JAJFLN010000020.1 GCA_021772705.1 Candidatus Cloacimonadota bacterium
CGAGCAGGTCGTCGACGTCGGCCTTCTGAAGTGTTCGGGCGATGTGCCGGTACAGCGAAGCGGCCTCGATCGACTGCTCCTCGAAGACCCCCTCCGAGATGGCCGCCCCGATGGCGAGGCGCCACTCCACGGCCGCGTAGAGAGAGCAAGCCATGTCCTCGAGAGCGCGGGCCATGAGGAGACAGCTCTGGAAGTCCCGGACCTGTAGCTCGCCCAAGGCATTTTCGGCCTCGTGCTGCGGAATCTTCATGAGGAAGCTGCGTACGATGAGAAGCCGATTCAGCTTCGAGAGCATCTCCGGGCGGTGCTTTCGGCAGCTGGCAAAGGCGCTCCGGAAACGGTCGAGGACGATCCTCATGCTGGGTGAGCCGCTGATCTGGTCCACCACTTCGAGCCGCTTCGCCAGCTCCAGGTCGCCGCCAGCGACGGTGGTGGTCAGGTTACGGACAGGGGGAGTCGCCCCCTCCGGGACACGGAGGTCGAGCATCCCTCGGACCACTGGAACCAGCCTCTCCGGAGGGGTGCCGGTCTCGATGGAAGCCAGCCACTCCCGGCAGGCCCCGTCGTCTGCCCTGTAGAATGCGGCCAGGGCACGGATCAGCGCCTTCCAGGGCGCCAGCGGGCCCCGGCGGGACACTCCGTCGAGGACCAGCGCCGGATCGTCCTCCGGGACCGGCCCCCGTGTCACCCGCTCGAAGGCATTCTCCACGGCGGCGGCGGCTTGCCGGAGCGGGTGCTCCTCGGGCAGGAACGAGGTTCGAGCCAGGCGGCCCGGGTCCGTCAGTTTCCTCTTCAGCTCGCCATCGAGCTGCCGCTTCCGAACCGGTTCGAGAGCGTCGTATCCTTCCAGCTGCCGCAGGGTCGCATCCAGGCCGGATTTCGAACCGGTCCCGTCCTTATCGTCATCGCCATGCTCGCCGAACAGCTCCCGGGCCGACTTGTAGCGGCCAGCGATCAGATCCTGCAGCGAATCGGCCTCGAGGACGAGACCTCGGGACCGCATCGACCGGATCCGGACCCGGTAGGCGCTGACCACCAGCGCCTCGGACTCGGCGCTCTTCTCGGCCTTGTGAAAGACCTTGGCCTTCTCGACGGCTTCCTTGTCCCGGCCCTGCTCCAGCAAGACCCGGACGTGGGACTGGATTTCCGCCGTCGACTGGGTGCCGGAGCCAGAGCGGATGGCGGCCCGTGTTGGCGGCGACGGGGACGGCGTCGGCTCTGCCCTTGGTTTCTGCTTTCGTCTCTTCTTCTTCGACATGAGTAGTACCCCGGACGTGTCACGTCGGTCTGGATATCTGGCAGGGAGCCCTAAGGATACCTGATGGGGGCACAGGACTGCATCAACAATTCAATGGCAACACCGGCAGAAAGTGTCCTGCCTGTCCTCCAGCGAACCGCGCAACGGAGCGTGGGACCGCGCATCGGACAAGATGCCTCACTCAGGAGGCGGGAATTGATCGGGGCGACCCCCGCCCGGTAGCATATCCTGAGCACTCATGAATGCTGGAGCAGGAGGCGGAACCATGCAAAGCGAAATCATCGAAGCGCAGATCGAACGAAGACGGGAGCGAGCCCTGGCGGAGTTGTTCAAGATCCGTAGATCGGGAGCTCGGGAGGTTCTGACTCGATTCGAAGTCGTCTCCGGCAGTGGGCGGCAGTACGACGTTCAGATTCGCTCGATTGAGGAGCGGGCCAACGGCTGCAGCTGTCCCGACTTCCTGTCGAACTTGCTCGGTACCTGCAAGCACGTGGAGGCTGTGCTCCAGAGGCTGCGAAAGCGGCATGGAAAGCGACTGATCCGCATGGCGGCGAAGGAGCGGGACCGAGCCCGGGTCTATCTGTCGGGACGCCGGGAACACGAGGTCCGGGTCACGCCGGCGAACGGAAGGACGGGGCAGCTCGACGGGCTGCTGAGCCGATTCTTCGATGACGAGGGTATCCTGATCGGAGACCCGGTGGAACGGTTCGATCTGCTGATTGACGAGATCGGCCGCCTCCGCGGTCCGGCCCGGCGCGGCCTCGTCGTGGAAGAGGAGATCCAGACGGAGCTGGAGCGGGCTCGCGAGCGGCAGGCGCTGCAGCAGAAGCGCGACTGGTTCGCCCGGGAGATGCGGGCGGGGCGCAGGACCCTGGATGTGATCTCGACCCGGCTCTATCCGTACCAGGAGGAGGGGATACTCCACCTGGCCATGAACGAGCGGGCGCTGCTGGCCGACGACATGGGCCTGGGCAAGACGGTCCAGGCCATCGCGGCGGCGACTCTCCTGAAGGAGCTGAAGGGAATCCAGCGAGTCCTTGTGGTCTGTCCCGCGTCCCTGAAGCACCAGTGGGAGCGGGAGATCCGACGGTTCACATCCCTGTCGGCCCAGGTGATCCGGAACGCGGCGGACCGGCGAGACCTGATCTACGCCACACCGTCGTTCTTCACCATCGTCAACTACGAGCTGTTGCTGAGGGAGCGGGACATCTTCCGTCGACTGGCCCCGGACCTGATCGTCCTCGACGAGGCCCAGCGCATCAAGAACTGGCGCACCAAGACGGCCCAGGCCGTCAAGGAGCTCGAGAGCCGCTACGCCTTCGTCCTCTCGGGCACGCCGCTGGAGAACAACCTGGACGAGCTCTATTCGGTGCTCCAGTTCCTGGACCCGAGAATCCTGGGGCCACTCTGGCGCTTCAACCAGGAGTACTTCCTCCTGGAGCGGCGGAACTCGGGCAGCTACAAGGTGGTGGGCCACAAGAACCTCCAGCGGCTGCGGGATCGAATCGCACCGGTTGTCCTTCGCCGCACCCGGGATCAGGTGATCGACGATCTCCCGGACCGGATCGACAACAACTACTTCGTCGAGATGAGCCGAGGGCAGCGCGAGCCCTACGAGGACTTCCAGTCGATGGTCGCCCGGCTGGCAGCAACCGCGAAGCGGCGGCCCCTGACGCCGAAGGAGCAGAAGAGGCTCCTGATGGGACTGCAGAAGATGCGGGTCCTGAGCGATGCCCTGTACCTGCACGATCCCCGGATTTCCAAGAAGGAGACAGAGACCACGGCACCGAAGCTCCCGGAGCTGAGGAAGATCCTGACGGAGCTGGTCGTAGAGGGCGGCAGAAAGGCGATCCTGTTCTCGAGCTTCGAGAAGATGCTCGACCTGGTGGCTGATCGGGTCCTGAAGCCGATGAAGATCGGCCACCAGAAGCTGGCCGGCTCCGTACCGACCGGACGGAGACCGAAGCTGCTGGAGCGGTTTCGGAGCGACGACGATTGCCGGGTGCTGCTCTCCACCGACGCTGGCGGTGTCGGGCTGAACCTGCAGGAAGCCAGCGCCGTGATCAATCTCGACCTACCCTGGAACCCGGCGGTGCTGGAGCAGAGGATCGGCCGGGCGCACCGGCTGGGGCAGAAGAACTCGGTTCAGGTGATCAATCTGGTGACCCGCTACGGGATCGAGGAGCGGATGCTCGACCTGCTGGCGGAGAAGCGGGATATCTTCGCGTCGATCTTCGACGGCGCCAGCGACATCGACGAGCTCCACTTCGAGAAGAACCGGTCCCTGATCGCCCGCCTCGATCAGCTCCTCCAGCTGTCGAGTCCGGAGTCCGACGGGGCAGACGCATCGGGGGGCGCTGTGAAGAGCGAGTCCCTCGTGCAGGCTGCTGCGGAGGGAACGGCTGCGGCCGGGGGGGACGGTGGCGCTCCGGAGGTGGCTTCGGCTGCCTTGGGGCAGAACGGTTCCCTGCGCAAGCTAGCGCTCTTGCTGGCCGACCGAATGGGCAAGCAGCTGTTGCTGGTCCGGGAGTGGAGCCGGCCGGAGGCCACCCACTCCGGTCTGCTCGTGGTCATCGAAGGAGAAACGGCACCTGCCACGGACCGGATCGCAAATGAGCTCCGGGAGCTCTGTCAGGACGCCGAACCGCCGCCGGTTCACGTCTTCGATCGTCCTGGCTATGCATCTCTGATCGGTCTCCTCGGCCCGGCTCTGGAGCAGTCCGCCGAGGAGGCATGGCGATCTCCTTCCCTGCCGCTTGTCGCCGCGCCAGCAGTCGAGGACGGTCGACGGAAGCGAGCCGAGACGGCTCTGAACGTCGCCGACGAACGGATACGTCTGGCTCGACTGATGGCCGGGAACGGCTTCCAGTCCGATGCGTTCTCGCCGTTGACGGAAGCCCTCGACCGGACCCTGGAGGGCCTGTTGCGCTTCCACGGAGCCGATGACTCCGCCGGGACGGATGTCGCCTCCGTCGAGGAGAGCCTGGTGGCCCCGGGCCACGTGCCCAGGGAGACTGGCGCCCAGGTTGCCTGGGTCCGGAGCGTCACGGGTGCCCCCGAGCTGATCGAACCGGCCTTGGGCGCCGTCGAGAAGCTGCTCACGGAAGCGCGGTCACAGCTCGGGTAGTGTCGCGTCTCCGGGTCTATCTGGTTCCCATCCGAAAACCCGTTCACCCCGACCCTTCGGCAAGCTCAGGAGAGGGGCCTCTGCGGCTCCAACACTGGTCCTCGACAGGATCGGACCGAACGGATTAGGGGTTTCCGGACGGCAACTACCTGGCCTCGATTGGTTCGCCCTCGGCTCAGGACCATCCAGAGAATCCAGCTGAAGAAGGCGAGGGACGCCGTGGCCGGCGCGGCTCGGGCGAGGGCTCCTACGGCCGGGTTCAGACAGCTCCTTTCACCAGCCGCTCCAGGAAGTCCTCCAGGTGACACGACGCCCGCATGCTGTCGCCCGAGGGTCTCGACGTCTGGGATATCAGGAAACGTCGACTGGCTCCGGCCATGTCGGCGGCCCTATCGAGGCGGTCCATATCGGAAGGACTGGGAGAGGAGGTCAGCTTGATCTCCATGGCCCAGAGCTCATCGTCGATGTCGAGGAGCAGATCGATCTCGTGTCCATCACTGGTGCGAAAGTAGTGAGCGTTGGAGGAACTGCCTTGAATCGACAAAGCCGTCAGTATCTGCTGGATCACGTGACCCTCCCAGCTGGCGCCGACCCAGGGCTGTGACAGGGATGGGGGATTTGGAAGGCAATGCCGGTGAGACAAGACGGATTTTGTTGTAGTGGGGCTCAGCCCCACACCCCGTTGGGGGAGCCAGCTCCCCCAAACCCCCAATGGGACTGGTGGGACTGAGAGTGCTGATGAACACTTGAATGACATACGAAAGCCTGACCTGTTCATCCGGGTCCAGGGGCCAATGGCCCCTGGCTGGAGTTCGAGGCCAGAGCCCTCGTTTTCAAACATTCCTTCCACTCTGCTCTGGGCGCGAATTCTGCGCGTCCGTTCCTGCGCGGCCCCCAAGATTCGGGGAC
>JAJFLN010000191.1 GCA_021772705.1 Candidatus Cloacimonadota bacterium
CTACGCAGTTTTGCATCCCATCTTCAGGCCATCTTCGGCCGCTCCTCAATCGCGGAATCCTCGACGTAGCCCACTACGCCTCCGGTCCCGCTCGCTCGAACCAGCCGAATCTGACCCAAATCTGGGCGCGACTTCTGCGCACTTATTCTTGCGCGGCCCCTAACCCCAAGACCCCTGAGATCAGACGGATTTTGTTGTAGTGGGGCTCTGCCCCACACCCTGTTGGGGGAGCCTGCTCCCCCAGACCCCCAATTGGACTGGTGGGACTGAGAGTGCTGACGAACACTTGATTAACACACGAAAGCCTGACCTGTTCATCGGGGTCCAGGGGCCAATGGCCCCTGGCGGGAGTTCGAGGGCAGAGCCCTCGTTTTCAGACATTCCTTCCACTAATTCATGGGTATTGGTCCTAACCCTGGCCCCCGGGCAATAGGGTCTTCAGGCAGCCCGGCCCAGGGGAGTCTCTCGCTGCTCCCGGAGCAGAAACCCCTTCAGGATCTCCTCGAACTGCTCGGGGTACTCCAGGTTCGGGCAGTGGCCGCAGTCCCGAAACACCTCGATCTCGGAGCCGGGAATCCAGGCCTTGGCCAGCAAAAACTGGAGAGGATTGACCACCTGATCCCGATCGGCTCCGATAATCAGAGTGGGACACTGGATAGAGGCGAGCTGTTCCCGGCCGCCCTCGCTGGTGATGGCTTGAAGCGCCAGGCGGGCGCTGGCGGGAGAGGCCTCCCCGGCGGCCTGGAGGATCTCGTCAGAGACCCGCGCTGCGTGGGCAAACCAGAAGGCGGTGGCCTTCCGGACCAGGGCGAAACCCAGAGCCCAGGCAGAGATGAGCCGGGCCCACCAGAATCGCCCGAGCTGGCCCAGCGGCGACAGCGCCGAGGCCCCTTCGACGGGGGCCGTCACCAGGACCAGCCGCCGTACCAGGTGGGGATGATTCCTGGCGATGTGGGAGGAGATCATGCCCCCCATGGAGTGTCCGGCAAGATGGACCGGTCCATCGAATGTGGCAGCCATGAACTCGGCAATCCGATCCGCCTGTTGCCGGCAGCTGCATCCTTCCTGGGAGGGGCAGCTGGATCTGCCGAATCCGGGAACATCGATCACGACGACTCGAAAGGACTCCGCCAGGCGAGACATGTTGGTTCGCCAGTAGACGGAACTGACGGGCCAGCCGTGAATCAGGAGCAAGGGCGGTCCGGCCCCGAGCTCCTCGAAATGAAGAGTTCCGCCGCCGGACAGGTGGAAATCGGGCATGGCATTGAAGATACAAGAAGTGGCCGGACACCGTCCAGCTTGCGGGGCCTGGAGCGTGCCACGCGGGGGTTTGCTGCTGTGGAGATGACATGGGAGGTTACACAGGTCACAGAGATCGCGGAGGTCACAGAGCGTGCAGCTTTCTCGTGATCTTGCGCTGGAGCAAGCTCCCCCCGTTCGCCCCGAGTCTGTCGAGGGGCCTGAAGGTGGGGGCGGAGATCAGGGGACACACGACTGGACCCGAACTCCGAGAGGTCACCCGACACAGCAGGTTCGCCTGGCGAGTTCGGGTCCAGTCGTGTGTCCCCTGATCTCCCTGTGGCTGGCTGAGAGTCAGCCCGGGGGCCCCTGGCCTGGCATCTTGTCTCTCCATCTGAGCTCTGTGTTCTCTGTGAGCACTGTGACCTCCGTGATACTCGATTCTGGCCACCCCCTCCATGGCGTGTTTCCTCCCAGCGCCGCCTGGTTTGACACCGTTCGTGCCATCATGGGAAGATCCGGCCCAGAGGGGAACGACTTGGCCGGACGCCGTTTGGGATATTCTGGGCGATGGATGAAGAACACTTGAAGATCAAGAAGCGACTCCAGGACTTCCAGGTCAGGCGTCTGAAGAGAACCTTCGCTGATTTCCTGAAAGACAAGGAGTTCGGATCGCTCTGCACGTTCTTCACGGATCATCTCTATTCCCCCGAGGACATGGCGGCCCGGAACGAGAGCTTCTTCAAGCTCGTCCACGCATTCGAGCGACTGCTGGGGAAGGAGATCCTTCACAGTGTCTCCCGTCTGGTCGAGGCCCACGATCTCAGCGACTCTCTCGACGATTCGGTGGTGGAACAGTTCGTGGAGATGGGAAGGGGTCAGGACTTCGACATGGAAGCCTACGAACGGGCGTACTACCTTGCGGACAACTACGACGAGCGGGTGGAGCAGATCGAACTCCTGGTCGAGGCGGTCCACACCGTTCACCGCATTGCATTCTTCCCCCTCATCGGGATTCTGCTGCAGACCCTGTATGCGGGAGCCAAGGTCATCGGAGCAACGCCCATGGTGGACTTCCTCCGCGGAGGGTACGCTGCCATGCGTAGCGTCAAGGACCCGACGAAGTTCACCGAAGCCATAAGGGAGCGAGAAATGAGCCGGCTCAACAGAATCTACGGAGTGACCGCATGAAGCGAGTCGTCAGCATCAGCCTGGGGCCCTCGGCCCAGGATCGACAGTTCGAGGTGGAGTTGCTGGGCCAGAAGGTCCAGGTGGAGAAGCGGGGCACCGACGGTGACATGGACCGGGCAGCCGTGCTGATCCGAGAGCTCGACGGTCAGGTGGATGCCATCAGCCTGGACAGCATGAACACGAAGTTCATCGTCGGCCGAAAGACCTGGATACACCACGAGGTGACGGCCCTGGCCCGGCGGGCCAAGAAGACGCCCGTGGTCGACGGAACGGAGTTGAGGCGAACCCTGGAGCGCTGGGCCGTGGCCTACATGGACAAGGCCTTCCCGGGGATGTTCAAGAACAAGCTGGTCTTCGTGCCCAGCGGCATCGATCGCCACAGCATGGCAACGGTGCTCGAGAGCCACGGCGCCCGGGTGGTCTTCGGGGACATGATGTTCCAGCTGGGCCTCGAGTTCCCTCTGAAGAGCTTCAAGCAGCTCGAGCTGTACTGCAAATTCGCCATGCCCTACCTGTGCCGCCGGCCCTACAAGGCCCTCTACCCCGTGGGACACAGGCAGACCACCAAGCGGCCCCTGGGCACGCACTGGTTCCAGAAGGCGGATATCATCGCCGGCAGCGTCCATTACATCAACCGCTACGGTCCCGACTCCCTTCGCAACAAGGTGGTCATCACCAACACCTTGCAGAAGGAAGACCTGGAACGGATGCGGGACAAGGGTGTCCGGCTGGTGCTCACCACCACCCCGGAGCTGAGTGGAGAGTCATTCGGTACCAACATCCTGGAGGCGATCTTCGTCGCCATCCTGGACAAGCCATTCGAGGAGATCAAGACCGACGACTATCTGAACCTGATCCCCAAGTCAGGCATCGAGCCTCGCATCGTCTACCCCCAGGGCAAGCCGGTGGAGGTAGAGAAGTTCGCCTTTGTCATCCACCCCCTGTCGGCCCGGTACATCTTCAACCACCCCTTGCTGAAGTACCTGAAGTTCCTGCCCGAGCGGCTGGTGGAGCGCCTGGTGGCCTACAGTCCTGTCATGCTCCTGAGCCACGTCACGGGGGCTCGCTCCGCCACGGGAAGGGAGCTGGAGGGCTGGCTCCTGGGGCTGGGCACAACGCCCAAGGAGATGATGCGCCGGAACCCGGAGTTCACTTACAAGAAGCTCCTGCGGGCCTCGGAGCTCGCCGAGGAGCTGGGGGCGAAGATCATGGGCCTGGGCGCCTTCACCAGCATCGTGGGAGATGCTGGGATCACGGTGGACAAGCGGGCCAACATACCGATCACGTCAGGCAACAGCTACACGGTCAGCTCCACTCTCGAGGCGGCGAAGCTGGCGGTCCTCAGGATGGGGCACGACGTGGGGACGGGAACGGCGGCCATCATCGGCGCCACCGGGTCGATCGGAAGCGTCTGCGCCCGGCTCTGCGCCCAGGTGACGAAGAAGGTCATCCTGGTCGCCCCCAGGCCGGAGAAGCTCATCGAGCTGGAGCAACGAATCCGCAGGGAGTCCAAGGCGGAGGTCGTCATCGCCACCAACGCATTGGAGTGGCTCTCGGAGGCGGACCTGATCATCACCACCACCACCGCCCGGGGAGGCAAGATCATCGACATAGAAAAGGTCAAACCAGGCTGCGTCATCTGTGACGTGGCCCGGCCCCTCGACATCAGCGAGGAGGACGCAAAGAAGCGTCCCGACGTCCTGGTCATCGAGTCCGGAGAGCTGGAGGTGCCGGGACCGGTGGACTTCCACTTCGACATCGGCCTGCCCCCCAAGACCGCCTACGCCTGCCTTTCGGAGACCATGATTCTCGCCATGGAGGGTCGCTACGAGAGTTACACCCTGGGCCGGGATATCGACATGGACAAGGTGAAGGAGATCTACAAGATGGGCAAGCGGCACGGGTTCAAGCTCGGCGCCATCCGCAGCTTCGGCAGGATCGTGACGGACCAGGAGATAGACCTGATTCGGGAGCGGGCGGAGGAAGCGAAGCGACGGATGGCCGTGGCCGAGTCTGCCGAGCCCCCTCCGCCGCTGCCACCGGTCGACCCGCCCCTCGCCGCCGATGCCGGAGCACCGGACTAGCGGCCCTGCCGCGGGAACCGAGCCGATCCTGGGGAGGAAAGACAGTTGATCTTTATAACGCACTGCGTTATAATCGTGCTGTCCGATTTGATGACGGGATCTATCGTTTTCGGGTGTGTGTGACCGGGGAGGAGTTCCGGGAGCCGCCGGATCGGACCCATGAACTCGGACCCATGAACAAGGAGGAAACCGAAATGGCCAAGCAGAGCAAGGGTGCTTCGGCGGCCTGGACAAAGCAGATCCGGAAGGTGCTGCTTGCCGGGGTTGGAGCCGTGGTCCTGGCGCAGGAAGAGGTCGAGGACTTCGTGGAGAAACTCGTCAAGAAGGGCGAGGTCGCGGAGAAGGACGGCAAGAAGCTCTTGTCGGACATTCTGGACAAGCAGAACAAGGCAGTGAGCAGCGTCACGAAGACCGTCAAGAGTGAGGTAGTCAGCCTGGAGCATGAACTCCAGGGACGGATCGAGACGATGCTCCACAAGGTAAAGCTGGCCAGCAAGAAGGACGTGGACAAGCTGGCGTCCAAGATCGACTCCCTTTCAAAGGTCGTCGACCGGCTGTCCAAGAACAAGCGTGCAAACTGAGGCACGAACGGGGCGAGCATGAGGACAATCAAGCGATACGCCAACAGAAAGCTCTACGACACGAGCCTGCGCCGATACATCAACCTTCAGGAGATCGCGGGACTCATCCAGAACGGAACCGAGGTTCGGGTGATCGACAGCCGATCTGGCGAGGACATCACCAAGGTCACTCTGTCTCAGATCCTTCTCGACAAGGAGAAGAAGAAGCAGGGGTTCGTACCCAAGACTCTCTTCGCGAACCTGATTCGCAAGAGCGGTACCCAGGTCACGGATTACCTCAAGAAGTCCGTGGACAGCGGCATGGGCTTCATCACCTGGGGACAGGCCGAGATTGAACGAGGCATCAAGAAGCTGTCCAAGGCCGGTGAGATCACGGAGTCAGAAGGCAGACGGCTCCGGGACGACTTGGTGTCCAGGCTTCTCAAGAACAAGGACGAGTTCGAGAAGATGATCGATGGCAGGATCCGGACGATCGTCCACGGCCTGAACATCCCTCAGCAGAGGGACATCAACAAGCTATCGGACAAGCTCGAGACCCTGGCCAAGCGCGTCGAGGCGCTCAACTCGAAGCCCAAGAAGGCGGCCAAAAGGAAGGTCTCGGCAACCAAGAGCCGAACCGCCAAGGCACCGAAGAAGACCGTCAAGAAGACGAAGACCACCCGTCCCGCCACGAAGAGCAAGGCTCCGGCCCGGAAGTCATCGGGCACCGCCGTCAAGGCCGTCCCGATCAAGGTGGCGCCGGCCCACGCCAACGCCTCGGTCCAGGCCGGCGGCTAGCGCGTCCCACATGTAGCCCAGACTTCACAGGCACAGAAGCGAGCCACGGGGTTCGCCGGGGAAGCGAGTCCCGTGGAACATCAGACCCGGAGACAGGTGAGACAAGCCTGGCTCCGGGTTGTCGTTTCCGGCCTCTTTGCACAGCAGCGAGGCGAATGTCAGCTGAGGCCGACTCACCGCATCAGGACAGGCTTGTAGCCCCAAATGCCCCGTGATAGCATGGCGATGCCAGGCAGGCCCTCGACACCGCTCAGAGGCCTCTCACTCACACCCCGCCTGAATGGAACCCCACTTGATGCCCCCCCGGACCCTCTTCTTTCCTCCCAGCCTGAGGTTTCTCCTCCATGTCGCCTGTCCCCCAGGCAACTCTCCGTCCATCCGCTTCTTCCCTTACCCACCACACTCCAGGGAGCCTCGAGGATGAGCGCTCTGGCCCGGTTGGTTTCGGTGTTCTCCGCTGTCTTCGGCGAGCCCTGTGAGCGCTGCGGCCGGCCCATCAGCTCCTACCCTCTCTTCGGAGCCAGTTTCGGTCCCGATCTCGCCGCCATTCACTCCCTCCTCACCCTCGACAACGGCGAGGACACGGGGCCTGTGGAGCAGGAAGTGGTTGCTCTCGTCGACAGGGTCGCGGCCTACCTGGACGACCCGAGGCCGCACTCGGACGGCGTGATGGCACACGTGAAGTGGTGCAAGTCCTGCGAGCACGGCGCGCTGATCTTCCGTCTCACGGCCCGCGGCAGCCATCTGGAAGAGTTCGGCTACTCCCTGTTCTCGGAAGGGCACAAGCAGTTCGCCCGATCCGTCAGCAAGCTCCATGCCTCCCGGGAAGCGGCAACGAGGGATGGGCCAACTTCTCCACAGGCTCGAAGCGCATGAGCGAACCTCTCCTTCAGTTCGGTCCTCCCGGGTTGATTCACTTTCCCCGGGCGATCAACATCTTCAGTATCGAGCGGAAGAACGATCGGATCGAAGTCGCCATCGCCGTCGACGACGGCGTCCGCAGCCGCCAGATGCTGGTGAATCCGGGTCCCGAAGTCCCGGCTTCCCGGGTCGATCTGGCACCGGTCAAGTTCACTCAGGGGAACGTGACCTATGCCGTGGCCAGTCTCCCCGTGACCTGCCAGCAAGCGAAGCTCCTTTTCATGGAGAGCGGCGGCCAGATGGTTCCCGAGCTGGCCTGTCTGCTGGACCTTCAGGCAAACCAGATTCGCCCACTCCAGCAAGGCGAGCAACCCTCGCCGGAGGAGCGGCAAGACCTGGTCGCGGCCCGGGTCCAGCAAGAGCCCGCGGACATGGCGGGGGAAACCTGGCCCGTCTACGGCCCCAGGGGAGAGACAGGGATGCAGCACGCCGTCAACCTGGTGGCTCTCTCGGAGAACCGGGCCGAGGTGGTCCTCGATGACGGAGGTCGATGCGATGCCGTGGCCGTCAGCCCCAGCGAGGGAGAGACGCTGCGGCTGCCCCTGGTCCGGGCCACTCCCCGGTCGCCGGCCTGGTTCCGTATCGAAATACCCAGGCGGGCCGGCCGGATCGCCCTGTACTTCCTCGGCGGCGAGCGCGAGAAGAACGACGCTCTCCACTGCGTTCTGGATCTAGCATCGGGACAGATCCACTCCACGGGGCGGGACGACCAGCCTCTGGTCCAGGCCGAGGACACCCGGCTTCAAGTCTGTCTGGTCTGTCGCAATGACAAGGCCCCGGACGATGTCATCTCCGTGTCCCGCCTGGGACCGGACCTGCAGCAGTTGTTGCGAAGGGACTACTCGGTCTCGTGGGAGTTCCACTTCCTCTGCCGGGTCTGTCTCGACCAGGTCAGGAAGGAGGTGGACACCTGGGAAAACAGGTCCCGTCAGTTCCAGCACCTCCTGAAGCTCCTGGCCGTCGTCGTCCTGTTCTTGAAGTGCTACGTGGGCGCCCTTTCGATCGGCTTTCCACATGGTGCGTTCACTTTCAATCTCCTCTCGGGCGAACTGGACTTCTTGAAGCTCTTCAACCTCCAGAAGGCGGCCATCGAGGCAGTCACCATCTTCGTCAACTGTCTGGGCTGGGCCCTGCTCTTCAGCCTCATTCCCTTCCATCTCCTGGCCACTATCTGGATCCGGGTGTTCGGGTTTCTGGCCTCGTCGAATCCTGTCTCGCTGGTGATGACCGTCATCGCCCAGTTCTTCCTCGTCTCGGGATTCTGGATCTACGGCGGGACCTACGCCCGCCCCGAGTACGTTCCCCAGGGCGTCAACTTCGTCCAGTGGAGCATGCCCCTGCTCTGTGGCCTGATGGCCGCCCTGATTCGCGCCCTCTCCACCGACGCCCTCGAGGGTGTTTCGGCCCGAGTCACGGAAGAGTGGGATCGGAGAGTGACCAAGGCCCAACGAGGGGATCGCCTGCTGACCCAGCTCCACGAGATGCTCTCGTGCCACGACAAACACGGACTGTACAACGTGCTGAAACAGGTGCTGACGGAGTCCCTGGCAGTGACGGAGTACCAGATCTGGTTCTTCAACGAAGAGGAGAAGGCCTACTTCCCAGCCGTTGCCTTCGGATGCCGGCTCGACGATATCCGGGGCATCCGGATCGGTCGAGGTGATCCGAACTATCTGGGGCATGCCGGGATGTTCAACGAGGTCTATGGCGATCACAGCATCCGGCGCAATCGAGACGTACGGCACGCCTTCCGCAAGCCTCCAATCCGCAGTCAGATAGCAGGACCGATCCGGATCGATGGCTCCATCCGGGGGATTCTCAACGTCGGGAAGGTGCTGGATGGCCAACTGGATGATGCCCAGGTTGCCCACTTCACCACCCTGGTCTCCATCCTGGGTGTGGCCATGAAGAATGCCGAGGTGTTCACCGCCAAGGAAGCGGAGCTCAACGAAAGCAAGGAGGAAGTACAGAAGCAGATCCTGGAGAAGGAGTTCATCAAGGGCGTCTTCGGAAAGTACGTATCCCGTGACCTGGTGGACAAGATCCTGGAGGAGCCGAAGTACGCCAAGCTCATCGCCGAGAAGGCCGACCTGACCGTGATGTTCACGGACCTGGCGGGCTTCACCACCATCTCGGAGAAGCTTCACGATCCCACTCTGGTGGCCGACTTGCTCAACGAGTACCTGACGGAGATGACGAAGATCATCTTCGAGCACTTCGGTACCCTGGACAAGTACATGGGCGACGGAATCATGGCCTTCTTCGGCCGTCCTGTCGACTACAAGGACCACGCCCTCAAGGCCTGCTTCGCCGCCATCGATTCCATGGAGAGGCTGGAGGTCATTCGCCGCCCCATCCAGGAGCAGACCGGCGCGGATCTCCGGGTCAGAATAGGCATCAACACCGGTCCCGTGGTGGTGGGAAACATGGGCTCCAAGATGGCCTTCGGCTACACAGTCATCGGCGACAGCGTCAATTTGGCGGCCCGGCTCGAACCGACCAACAAGGAGTATGGAACGGCTTGCCTGATCAGCGAGACCACCTATCAGGCCGTGAAGGACCAGGTCGTGGCCCGCCCCATCGACATGATCCGGGTCAAGGGGAAGACGAAGCCGATCTTCGTGTACGAACTTCTGGAGCGGGCGTCCAGGGGAATCCCTCCTCAGCTCGAGCTATTGGTGAACCTCTACAGCCGCGGACTGGAAGCCTATCTGTCCCGGCGCTTCGAGGAAGCGGCGGGCATCTTCGCCAGGGCCATGGAACTGGCACCCGGAGACGGCCCATCTCGGATACTGCATGCCCGGGTGCGGCAGCTCATGGTCAGTCCGCCTCCCGATAGCTGGGACGGCGTCTACGACGTCCGGGTCAAATAGAATCCGGCACGGGAACAACGAGTCCAAGGAGAGAGAGATGGCTGACAACAAGCAAGAGTCCTGCAGTTCCGGTGCATCTGGCGTACAAGATCCTGTCATTTTGCTCGCCATTCTCATGGCCGTGCTGGCTTGCCTCTTCGGATTCGGAATCGGCGGCGCCCTCGGCGCTGCTGAAGACTCCATCGAGGGCTTCCTGGAGAGCTCGGCGAAGGCCGTGATGGAGACCGTCTATCACGGCGACGACGGGAAGGCAGACAAGGTGACGTCGAAAGCGAAGCGTTACATCATTCGCGCACATCTTCACGGCGGCGTCATGGGCACGGCGGCGCTGGCTCTGATCTGGGTCCTGCTGACTGTGCGGCCCTGCAGGATTCGAAACCGTGTCCTCAGCCTCGCCCTGGGAGCCGGGGCTCTGGGCTACCCCCTGTTCTGGCTTCTGTCGGCCCTCAAGGCCCCTTCCCTCGGAGGCACCGGGGCGGCCAAGGAATCGTTGCGGTGGCTCGCCATTCCCAGTTCAGGACTGTTCCTGCTCGGAACCTTGGCTGTGGTGGCCGTCCTGGTTCGGGGCATCTTCGCGAGCAAGAGGGCAGAGTAGTCCGTTCCGGGCTCCAGGTCCGACAGCGCGGCCGCCAAGAGCGCAGCCGTTCTTGGTTCGCCCACGTCTGTGGCCAGATTCGGGAGCCGTTCGCCCTGAGCTTGTCGAAGGGGGGGTGCATGTCCCGTAGGGGGTCCCCTGGCCTATTCCGGATCCGTTCGTCCCGAGCTTGTCGAGGGGCCCACAGGCGCTTGCTTCGGCGTTTTGGCCTTGGCCAGTTCGCGCAGCTTTTCCCAATCCTCGGCTATCAA
>JAJFLN010000192.1 GCA_021772705.1 Candidatus Cloacimonadota bacterium
GGCACCGGTCGAATCCGCCCCAACTCCTGGACACTTCGAGTCTCCAGGATTTCGTAACGTGACCTGTTGCCATCAGCGATCAGCTCAACATGGCGATCATGACAACTGTCCGGAAATTGGGCCAGATTTGACCGGTGCCCAAAAGAGAAACCCCCCGGCTTTCGCCGGGGGGCAACTGGACTTCTTCTGTTGTTATCTGTTCGTTATCAGAAGAGCAGCTTGTAGTTCGCCTGCAGGATCTCGTCGGCCGTGTCGCCACCGACAGTGGTGCTGGTGGCCAGATTCGTGAAGGTGGAGTCGGGAGTCATGAACTCGATCTGCAACAGAGAATGATCGGATATGATCCGGTTCCAGGCGGCGGTGATGGTGTCGACCCGGAAGCGGTTGACCCCGGCGGTCTCATCCTCGGCTGCCTCGTAGCGCACGGTGATGTTGTTGTCCGGATTGACCCGGTAGTTGGCCATCACGTAGAACGCTGTCGAATCCGTGTCGGCGGTGGTGGCGAAGATACCCGTACCCGTCGTGCCCGCCACCGGGGCGGCCACGTTCTTGGACTTACCGCTGTAGAACTGTGCCACGATGGCGAACCAGTCCCAGTAGTAGTCGACTGTGCCGCTGACGAACTCGAACTCCTGGTCAGTCGGCCTGACACCCAGCGCACCGGGGGCGTTGATGTCGCCATTCGTCATGTAGTTGATGTCCCAGCCCAGGCCACCGTCGTTGGAGTGGTCGGCGACTCGGGCGTAGAACCCGAAGTCCTTCGCCTCCGATGGTCCGGTCAGTCCAATCGGGCCGATTCCGTAAGTGATGTCGCTGAGGGGAGTGATGGTGCTGGGACCGAACCCGGCGCCGTTGGCGAGGAAGAACTCGTTGGTGAACAAGCTGGCGTTCTGATTGTCCAGGCCCGTGAACAGGCCGGCCCGGATGTCGAGGCCGAAGATCGAATCGTTGCTGATGAACTCGGCGCCGATGGGCCGGTATCGCTCGTATCGAGAGGTCTGGGCCGTTGGGCTGATCGTCCAGTCCAGGGTCCTGAAGCGACCGTTGTGCTCATCGGAGAACGGCAGCGCGTAGCCTCCGAGCTTGAGGCCCCAGCCGGCGATGACATCCTCCGCCTCGATCCATGCCTCATTGATCTGCAGGTTGCCGTCCCCGGAGGGCAGAGCCGCTGCGACTCCTCCACCGGCGACGGTGGCGGCACCAGCCGGACCTGCGGCCCCGCCGACGCCGGTTGGGTTGATCTGGGTCGAGAAGTCAGCATCGAAGTCCATCTGAGTATGGAGCCGGATGCCCTCGTCGATCTCCCGATCGAAGGCGATGGACAGCTGAGGAATGGTGAGGAATGTGCGGGACTCAAACTTCGTCACACCCCCCGCACCGGTGACGGCGCTGCCCCGGTATCGCGTCATTCCCCGGGGGACGCCGGTGGCCGGGGTGCCTGCCGTGGCAGGGCCGTTGCCTGTGACGGGTCCACCGTCACCGGTGGCGACCACCCGGATCGACACCAGACCGCTGAGGCCGGCCTTCTGATCCATCTTCCTCTTGTGGTGACCGGGGTAACCGCCCTTCAGGGCTTCCACGTCATGTTTCAGACCCGCCACGTTGTCTTCCAGAGTGCTGACCTTCACGTTCAGAAGGGCCAGCTCGTCGGCGAATTCGATGGTCAACGCTTCCAGGTTTCGCAGGTCTTGGTCCGTGACAGAGCCTTTGCCGTGCCAGTCTCCCGGTCGCTTGCCGCCCATCCGGTGCATCAATCGCTGGACCACCTGGGCCATCTGGTATCGGGTCATGGCCTTGGCGCCATGGAACCTGCCGTTGTATCCCTCAAGGATGCCTGCTCGAACCGCGTCTCTGACTGCCGCATAGGCCCAATGTCCTCGGGGGACATCGGCGAAGGGGTTATCCCTAGCCACCGCAAAGCCCGGTGACGCCGTCTGCAGGCAGATCGCGGCGACGGCCAACAATCTGATTCCTCGGTTCATTTCAGTTCTCCTTCTCTCCCCTCTCCTGTTGCTGGAGACGGGGGTTGCCTGATTCGTTCCGGCCGCCGCTCGTATCCCATCCCTCCCCAGGGCGGATCGTCGACGGTCCCCGTTGCCTTCATGGGTTCCGTTCCGCTGGTCTAGGGCCCCATGGCCCAGCCTCCTCCCGCTTGGAAGAGGTCAACCGGACATATGCCGTTCATGTTTTGCATGGTTTGTTGGAACTCGCGATTTGCCAGGTGTGGATAGCTACTTCCCTTTCGGACTCACGGCCAGGAAGCTTAACGAGAGCGGCCATGATCCCTTCCGGAGGACCGGCTCGTCCCGGATCCTGTGGCCTCGGCGAGGGAGGCCGGGAGCCGACGGTTGCTTGGGGAGCGAGTCGGCCGGTTGGGTGCCCCTCACGGTTCGAGCCGTGGTATGCTGATGACCCACGAACACGAGACTGGAGCGACAGATGTTCAACTTTGGATTTGCGGAGTTGATGATCATCCTGATACTGGCCCTGATCATCTTCGGACCGGGCAAGCTTCCCCAGGTCGGCTCTGCCCTCGGCAAAGGGATCTCCGAGTTCAAGAAGGCAGCCCGAGGGTTGCAGGAGGACCTGAGCGACACAACCAGCGCCATTCAGGAGCCCAAGAAGATCGAGGCTCCCACGAAGGAAGACAAGGGCGACAAGGACGACAAGGGCGACAAGGGCGACGTGGAGCCCCAAGCCTGATCAGACCCGAGGCTCCTCTCGTCGTGACGCCCTGAGTTCTGGCTCAGGCAGAGTGGCTGTCCAGGGCGATGGTTGGCTGATGACGCTGATGACGCTGATGTCGCTGATGTCGCTGAGGTTCGAAGCGCGTCGCCACCGAACCGAGCCCGAGCCCCAGTGCTGAGCAGAGGGTCAGGTAAACCATGACCTGAATCGCGCCGCTCGAGGCAGCGGCCCTGGGCTGGATGAGCATCTGGCTAGGAAGCAGCAGCATGGTGTGAAGAATGACGATGGCCAGCGTGTCGATCCAGGGGTAGTTCCGGTCGCGCCAGGCCAGGACAGCCCCGATGCCGAGTAGCATGGATCCGGAGAGAGTGGTCAGGAGCTGGGGGGAAGAGAGCCTCACGGCGGACTCCAGGTTTCCGTCGAGCCAGGGCAAGCCCAGGATCAGGGCGGAGCCGAAGACCACCAGCCCCTGGCAGAGCAGGACGCCGAGGAGAACGGTCGTACCGTCGACCTTCGAGGCCGGAGACTCTGCCCGATGGGCCGGGAGCAACACGTAGAACAAGGACTGATAGGCCAAGGTCCAGAGCACCACAGCGAGGGCGAGAGAGCTGGCATCGATCTGGAAGGGCATCCCGGTTGCCAGGATGGGCAGCAGGCTGATCGCCGAGGCCGTGGCTCCCAGGAGCGTGGAAAGTCCTTCGGGAGAGGAAGAGGCGCCACCGCGGGCCTTCATGGCGGCCGCCACGACCGGCCGTGAGAGCAGGGCGCCGACCTGGCGCCACTCATTCTGAATCCGGCGGCAGGAGGCGCAGTCTCGCAAGTGGGTCTCCAGTCCCGCGGCCTGGCCTGGGCTGTCTTCTCCGTAGAAGACATCAAGAATGTCCTGCTCGTAGCTGCTGCAGTTCGATTGCTTGGCACTCTGAGGGAACTCTGCGTGGTTCATGTCATCCAGCCCTCCCTTCTCAGCTTCTCTCGTAGCAGACCGGCGGCTGTGTTGAGGCGGGACTTGACGGTCCCCTCGTTCAGCCCTAGCTGGGCTGCGATCTCGCTGTACTTGAGTCGTTGGTAGTGTTTCAGGAGGAGTACGGCCCGGTACTTTTCGGGCATGTCGGCCATGGCCTCCAGGACGGCCTGCAGCTCATTTCGCGCCAAGGCGGTATCTTCCGGGAGGGCTGCGAGGGTCTGGAGGGCCGGGTCCGGAGCGAGAGGAATGGAGGGCCTGCCCTGTCCCTTGAGCCAGTCCTTGTGAATGTTGGAGGCAATCCGGAAGATCCATGCCGAGAGTCGCCGGGCCGGGTCGTAGGTGTGACGATAGCGGAACGCCCTCAGAAAGGTCTCCTGAGACAGGTTTTCCGCCACGCCGCTGTCGGAGGTGCGACGAGAGAAGAACGCCAGCAGTGGCCGCTGGAACCTGTGGAACAGGCGGTCGAAGCCCTCGTGGCCGGAGGTGATATCTTCCGGTTCCACGCAGGGATTGGGCTCCGATGTGGGTGTCATCATTGTCTGCCGTCAGCCAAAGAGCTGGGAACATCGGTGGCCCGATGCCCTTCTCAAACTATATACCTCTGGTGGACGACAAACGTTCGACTTGTTAATGGATGTATCCGGACAGGCGGGAGAATCGGGGGTCAGTCGATCCTTTCTCTGGCCTGACAGAGCTGGTTGGAAGACCTGGAGTTGATGTCAGACACCGCAACACCTGAAGGCACGGGAGCCCCGTCAGCGGCTCCATCCACGGAGGCCGTGAAGCTGCTCCGACTTGCGCAGCTTGCCCGGAGCGATGCGCCGTCCGAGACCCGGGTGAAGGCGATCATACTGCTGGGTCAGGTGCTGTCCGTGACAGACCGGGGGCCCCTGGAGGCGCTTCGCGACCTCGCAATCCAGGGCGAGAAACCGGATCTGGCGTTTCATGCCCGGCGGGCTCTGGAGGAAGTTCGCAAACGCACGGCTGTGTTGCCGGTGGCGGCGTCGCCCTCTGCCCCTCGTCCGGCCCCTGGGGATCTGCTGGCCAAGCTGGCCCGGGAGGCGGACCAGAAGGTCCTCTTCCCCCTCATCGATGGGGCGGTCACCTCCAGGCGCCCCGAGTATCTGGCGATCCTCATCGGGCGAATGCGCAAAGAGCGGGACCCTCACATCCTCTCGAAGCTGACCAAGTCCGTGGGTCTGTTCGGAGAGGATTCGACCTTCGAGGAGCTCTGCCGGTACCTGGAGCACCCTGACAGCCGGGTCCGGGCCAACACCCTCGAGGGCTTTAGTGCACTGAAGACAGAGGATCGGTTCAAGCGGGCTCTGCCTCTGATCCGGGATCCGGACAACCGGGTCCGGGCGAATGCGGTGAGGCTCTTACGAGACTACAAAGAGGGGGATCCGATCCAGCTCCTGAGGGAGATGCTCTCTTCGTCGAACGTGGCGTACCGGGCCAGCGCCCTCTTCGTCCTGTCGAAGTTCAAGAGTCCCGCGGCGCTGGAGCTGATCCGGCAGGGTCTGGGCGACCGGGACGCCGGAGTAGGGCTGCAGGCAGCCGAGATCCTGGTTGAGCTGGGCCACGAGGAGGGCCTGGCGCCGATCCGCGGGGCGATGGAGTCCCGGGACGAGGCGACCCGGAGTCTCAGCCTGGCGGCGCTTCGTCGCTTGCAGGAGCGGGTGTCGGGAGACATGCGTGTCAAGGTGAGCAGCCTGGTGGATCGGTGGCTTTCCAGCCGTTATGAGATTCCGGCGGAGGAGTCCCTGGCGGGTCTCTCCGACGAGGATCGGCTGATGGCGCAGATCGACGGCCTGCTGGATGACGATGAAATCGAGCCCATTTCGGGCGATTCAACCGAGGAGGCGTCTCGGTCCGGTGCCGATGAAGCGAGCGGGGCCGAAGGCGCCGCTGCCCGGGAGGCTGTAGGCGCTTCCCCGGTGACCCCATCGACCCCGGCGCCAGCTCGGCCGGAGTCGACGGAGTCAGAATATCTGAGAGGGTCAGTGGGGCGACTGGAGGCTAAAGAGGCAGCAGAGGCAGCAGGGTTAGCAGAGCCAGTAAGTCGTGAAGACCCATTAGAGGATCTCCAGTCAGTGGATGTTTCCAGTCCTGTTGCGGACGGCCATGGCGTCGATGTTCCTGTCCCGGCCGGCGAAGGCCTGAAAACGGCGCCTAAGCGGGGCGTGGCGGAGACAGCGCCGATCGCGATTCCCGTGATGGACAGCGGCGATAACGTCTCGGGCCGGCGGCCCGTGGCGACGCCGGGCGTCGACTCCGTC
>JAJFLN010000193.1 GCA_021772705.1 Candidatus Cloacimonadota bacterium
ATAGATCTCGCCGTTGAACACCACAGCGATGGTCCGATCCTCGTTGTAGATCGGCTGTTGACCGCCTTTGACGTCGATGATCTGCAGCCGGCGCATTCCCAGAGCCACTCCCGGCTCGACGTGAAAGCCGTCGTCGTCGGGGCCCCGATGACGGATGGCATCGTTCATCCGCAGAAGAACTTCCCGGTCTGGTTCCAGGGACGGATCGCTGGAGACGCTCCCGCAGATGCCGCACATGGCGCCTCAGCCCTTGGAGTCCTTCCGGGGGCTTTCGACGATCTCCCGGATGGCGTAGGTGGTCTTGCCCTGGGACTCGTGATAGGTCCGGACGAGGATTTCCGCCAGGAGACCCATCAGGACGAACTGGATGGAGCCCACGAAGAGGACAGAGGATACGAGGATGAGGGGGCTCATCCACTCCCCGTGGAAGAAAAGCCGACGCACACAGACGAAGACGCCAGTGAGGACCGACACCAGACCCAGCAGACCTCCCATGCCGCCGAAGACGTAGATCGGCTTCGTCGAGTAGGAGTGCAGGAAAGTCATGGTCAGCAGGTCTAGGAGAACCTTGACGGTCCGGGAAATCCCGTACTTGCTCTCGCCGGCGACTCTGGGATGATGGCGAACGACCATCTCCGTGACCCGGGCTCCGGTCCAGTGGGCGTAGGCCGGGATGAAGCGGTGCATTTCGCCGTAGAGTCTGACGTCGTCGAAGACCGTGCGGCGGTAAGCCTTCAAGGTGCAGCCGTAGTCGTGGAGAGGCAGGCCAGTCACGCGGCTGATGAGCCAGTTGGCGACGTTGGAGGGCAAGGTCCGGGAGACGGCGTTGTCCTGCCGGTTCTTCCGCCAGCCACTGACGACATCGAACCCCTCGTCCAGCTTGTTCAGGAGGAGGGGGATGTCGAGAGGGTCGTTCTGAAGGTCTCCGTCGAGGGTGATGATCACCTCTCCCCGGGCGTGATCGATTCCGGCGGAGAGGGCGGCGGTCTGGCCAAAATTACTCTTGAAGAACAGGGCTCGAACCCGGGGGTCCTCCGAGGCGATTTTCCGAAGGATCTCGGGGCTGCCGTCCCGGGAACCGTCGTCCACGTAGAGGACTTCCTGCAGCCCTTCCGTGGCGGCCAGTCCTTCAGAGAGTCGCTGATGGAGAGGTGCGAGACTCTCGGCCTCGTTGAATATGGGAATGACGATGGAGAGCCGCGGACGCAGCTCATCGACAGTCTTCTTGGATGGGGGCTTCTTCACCATTTGCAGGCGGCCCACGATATCACCCGGCAAGGGGCCCCTTCAATCGGTTATACATATGGATGTGACACGAGACTCCCAGAAGGCGTCATCGAAGGTGGCAGGATTGACGGCGGCCCAGCGCGAGACGTTGCTGGCCATAGCCCGCCAGAGCATCGCTGCCGCACTGGAGGGCAAGGAGCCACCGGAGTTCGGCGTCGAAGATCCGGTCCTGAAGGAGGAGCGGGGGTGCTTCGTCACCCTGACTCAGAACGGGGCTCTCCGGGGATGCATCGGATTCATCCAGGCCATGGAGCCCCTCTGGCAGACGGTTTCCAAGATGGCCCGCAAGGCGGCGTTGAACGACCCCCGATTCTGTCCCTTGGGTGTCGAGGAGCTGAACGAGACCCGGATCGAGGTGAGCGTTCTGTCTCCGATGCGGATCATCTCTGGAGCCTCGGAGATCGAGGTCGGTGTCCACGGGCTATGGCTGACCCGTGGGGGCTTCTCAGGGCTGTTGCTCCCCCAGGTGGCCTCGGAGCACGACTGGGACTCCCAGACCTTCCTGGAGCAGACCTGCGTGAAGGCCGGCCTGCCGCCCAACGGCTGGCGAGAAGGCTGCGAGATACGCAGTTTCAGCGCTGAGATCTTCAGTGAACCGGGGGACTGAAAACCGTCCCCGGGGCCTACTTGAAGCGGTACGTGATCCTGCCGCGAGTCAGGTCGTACGGCGAGAGCTCAACGGTCACCTTGTCACCCGGAAGAATCCGGATGTAAAACTTCCGCATCTTACCTGAGATGTGCGCCAGCACCTTGTGTCCATTGTCGAGCTCCACGTTGAAGAGGGCATTTGGAAGGGCCTCGAGGACCTTTCCCATCACTTCGATCTTGTTTGCCTTGTCTGCCAATGCCAAGTGGGCTCCGTTTCTCCGGTCATCATGCGTTCGTCCCGTAGAGGGTGAACAGGGTTGGCCATTCTAGCACCACAACGTCATGAAGTCAACGGAATCAGCCGTTGAATGCAGGGCCGGATCCGGAGTCTCGAGAGACCAATTCATGGGGGCGTCCAGGGTCGCCAAGAAGCCTCGATGGTCCGGTCCGAGGCCGCTTGCCGGCTGACACAGAGCGGGACATAGTGAGGCGAGGATTGGACTACGGAAAATGCCTGAATCCATGACGCAACATGTCACTGGGTGCATGTCCCGTAGGGGGTCCCCTCCTCCGTTCGCCCCACTATGGATGCCCGCATCCAGGACGACTGAATGGCCGAGTCTTCCCGTCCCGTTTGCCCCGAGCTTCTCGAGGGGCCCCTTCGACAAGCTCGAGGTGAAAGGAAGACGGCCGCACGGGAGTCCTCAAACCTGTTGCGCGAACATGAGGGTCGCCATGTAGGCTGTGGAGGCATGATTCTCCCCATTCATCCGAAACAGCCCCAGGACAGGCTCATTCAACGAGTCGTGTCTGAGCTACGGGGCGGTGCTGTCATTGGCTATCCCACAGAGACGATCTACGGCATCGGTTGCGACATCACGAACAAGAAGGGCATCCAGCGGATCCACGCGATCAAGCAAATGGGCCGGGAGAAGTTGCTGGCCTTCGTCTGCTCCGATCTTTCCCACATCAGCGAGTACGCTCGAGTTTCGGACTTCGCCTACCGGGTGATGAAACACCTGGTTCCCGGTCCCTATACCTTTGTGCTTCCCGCGAGCCGGGCGGTCCCCAAGATACTGGAGACTCGCCGGAAGACCGTGGGAATCCGGGTTCCCGAGCATCCCATTCCGGCCAATGTCGTCCGGGAACTGGGCGAACCGATCGTCTCCACCAGCGCCATTCCCGTGGGGGGGGACCTGCCGTTCAACGACGCCGGTGAAATGGACCGGCACTATGGCAATCAGCTCGACTTGATCATCGATGGCGGTCCCTGCGGTCTCGTCCCCTCAACGGTCCTGGACCTGACGGGACCGGAGGTCATCATCGTCCGGCAAGGCAAGGGCCCGACGGAGGATCTGCTGGTCTGAGGAAGCCCTTCACTCCTGGCACTGCAGCAGGTCGTCGTAGGTCTGACGGCGACGGACCAAGCGGGACTTCCCGTCCTGGACGAAGACCTCCGCCGGGATCACCCGGGAGTTGTAGTTGCTCGAACGGGACAGTCCGTAGGCGCCAGCGTTCACCATTCCCAACAGGTCACCTTCCTGCAAGCGAGGCATGGTGCGGCCAGCGGCGAACGTGTCCCCCGTGTTGCAGAGGTTCCCGACGATCTCATATGCCCCATCGGCTTCGCCGCCCATGTCGGTCACCTTGTGGAACTCGTGGTAACTCCCGTAGAGCGCCGTCCCCAGGTAGTGATTGAAGTTCGAGTCCAGGATGGCGAAACGCCGCCCCTCGGCGCCCGGTTTCAGCACCTCCACGGTGGCCAGCAACCAGCCCGCTTCGGCGGCGATGAACTGACCCGGTTCGAGGTACAACGTCAGGGGACGGGCATGCTTCCTGTTCCAGTCATCGAGGAGCTTCAAGACTCCCTCCGCATAGGCCTGGAGTGGGAAGGGCTCATCGGAGGGCTTGTGGGGCACGCCGATGCCGCCGCCGAGATCGATGTACTCCAGTGTGCCGGCGAGGGGCTCGGCCAGCTCGAACATGGTCTCTGCGGTCCGGAGAAATGGCTCCACGTCGAGGCCCCCGGAACCAGTGTGGACATGGAGACCTGCCAGCACGTTGCCCGAGCTCCCGGCGGCCCGGATCGCGTCGCCGATCTGATCCATCGGAATTCCCAGCTTGCTGCGGGCGCCTCCGGTAGTGCAGTGCTCGTGGAGACCGACGCCGATGTTGGGGTTGATCCGTATGCCGATCCGATAGTCCTGTACAATCCGTCCGAACCGCTCGACCTGGGAGATGGCATCCAGGTTCACTCCTACTCCGGAGCTGACCAGGAACCTCATCTCCCTCTCCTTCAGCGCCGTGCCTGTGAAAGAGATATCCTCCGGATCGAATCCGGCCTTCAGGGCCAGCGCCACCTCACCTGGGCTGCAGCAGTCCATCCCCAGGCCCTGTTCACCTACCAGTTTCCAGAGCTGGAGATTGGGGTTGGCCTTCCCGGCGAAGAATAGCCGGACCCGGTCGTGTGCGAAGGCCGATTGCAGCTCTTTGACTCGGTCCAGCACGACCTCCTCCTCCACGACGAAGAGGGGAGAGCCCCATTCCTGGACGAGACGAGTGGCCGGGACGCCCCCCAGGTGGAGTTCAGAATTCAGGACCTCCACGAGTCCCACCCCCGGTCCGGTTGGGCCCGGGAGTCAGTCATTGGAAACCGGCTCGGTGTGGCTGGCCATCAGGTCCGCGAGATGAGCGGCCATGCTCAGCAGCCGGACCCGATGATTCTCGTCCCGGGTCGCCGCCGCAGTCTTTCTCAGGGAAACAATGTCGCGGGCCCAGGCCATGGCCCGAGCCCGGCGAAGCTCGCTTCGGTCCTGGGTCCCCCCAGAAGTCGTGCCCGTCTTGTCCTGGGCTTCAACCGAAGCCGCGCTGGCGATGGTTCCATCGGCCTCTCTTGCGCCAGAGGCAGGGCCCGGCTCGATGGCAATCTCCGCTCTTGCCCGGGGCGCCGTTGCAGCCTCCAGGACCAGCAAGTCAGCAGCCGTCGCCGCCACAATGACCATCGCGACTGCGAACGCCACGCCATTGGAACCATGCAGGAACGAGTACTTCATGGGGACGCCTCCGGGTCAGAGTCATGTCTCTTCTGAAGGCTTTTCGCCCACAAGAGGCCGCAGGGTATCACATAATCCGCAATTGAACCACATGATTTGTATGGATTTCGTACAGGACTCCCCATCGGCCAACCTGCCGCAACGCACAGCAACGCCGCCTCCGGAAGGGGAGACGGCGCCTGGTGAGTTCTGTATCCGTCAGCAGATCAGAGGCAGTACCTGTGGACCAATTCCGGAGTAACCAGCCCTGAGAACCCGCTCTAACAGGTCCGGAAGCCCAGATCGACTCCATGCTGCAGGTCTCATTGCGGATTGGAGCAAACCCCCTGTGGTACCGCCTCTTCAAGGCACTCCGGATAACAGCTCTGGACTACTACCAACTCTCGCGGATCCGATGGGAAGATGTTGCGTGGGAGAGCAGGGTCATTAGCATCCAGGTAGTGGGCTCGAACCGAAGGGATTCCATTCGTCTAAGTGAGGAGCTCAAGACTGCCATCACACACGAAATCAAGCAATCTTCTGCAGGTTGGGTCTTTCCCTTGGGGAAGACTGGGGAGCTCCCCCACCACAACAGAGCTAACCGGCGACTGAGGGAGCTAGCACGGCTTGCCAAGGTCCCAGAGCCCCAGCGGGTCTCGCTGAAAGCTCTCCAGAGGACAGCCCGGAGGCAGATTGAGGAAACTGCCAGGGTGTACCTTCTCCGGATTCCACCATACCTGAGACCAACCTGGTACTGAAATCCTACGCCTGCCACAGGGTGCATGTCCCGTAGGGGGTCCCCTGGCCTATTCCGGATCCG
>JAJFLN010000194.1 GCA_021772705.1 Candidatus Cloacimonadota bacterium
GTGCGTTGTCTCTGCTGACTCATCCGCGACCGCCGCCGCCACGCGGCGCTGGAGGCGCAGGACGGCAAGCGAAACTTTCAGGTTGCGCGGAGGGCCGTTCCATAGTGGGGCGAACGGATCCGGAATAGGCCAGGGGACCCCTACGGGACATGCACCCCTTCACCACCCACCACTTGACAGCTACCCATTGACCCCGGTGGCTCCAGGGAGGCGATTCGATCGGAAGGGGAGGCGTCGGTGGCGAACCGAATCCGGCCCCCGTCGACCGCGCGTGAATGCAGTGTCAGCCTACGCTCTCAAACGGTAAAAACCTTGTTGCGCTAAGCTAGAGTTTCGCCATTTTGACAGAGGACCGGCCCGCTCTGGGTCATGGTTTTCGCTCTTGCAGCTGATTTATTACACGATCCTGTTTGATCCCGGATCGTGCGGTTAATCGACCGATACTGAGAAACCGCTCACAGCGAGTGACTCACGGAGGCTTGGAAAATGGCGAAACTTGAGACTAAGGGCGTGTCCACCGAAAGAACACTCCCGATCGAAGTCCTCCGGATCATCGTCGCTCGTGAGGGCGATACCTCCGGCGAGGCAACGGACCACTTCGTCCGGCTGGGCCTGACCTGGAGCGATGTCGTGAGCGTCGCCAAGACCGGGACCCTCGTCAAGAAGACCCGTGACCAGAAGAGGGAATCACGGTATGTTTACGCTGTAACCGGTCGTGACCTCTCCGGTCACCTCTACATGGCTGGCAAGGTCGTCAGCCCGGGCGAAGAGCCCTACTGGTATGTCATTACCATCCACGAAGCAACTCAGTAAGCAGGAGTGCCCCGAGTGCTATGAGCACTCGCTCTCCTGCGTCGTCGTCTCGGAGACGTTTAACATCGACGGGCAGGACGTCCAGGTCGACGGTCTGATGGCGAAGAAGTGCGGTTTGTGCGGCGCTATGTCGTGGCCTGTCGAGGAGCTGGACGCGCCCAGAAGATCATCGCCATCAAGCTCCAGAAGGCTGCGGCCTAACGCCTGAATCGCGAAACAGCCCACCGGGCGCCCTGGGGCTCGTCGGGTGAGGGGCTGGTGGGCACGTGCGATGTGCACAGTTTACCCGAGGGCGATCTGCTGTTTCCAGCCTCCCCGGACAGTGAGAAGCCCCGCGACCGGTACAGGGGTGGGCACCGGAAGCGAGGCTCTCGTCACCACCTACGGCCTATTCGGGTGTTCAGTGGTTCACTCTGATGATACCACGGACAGGGACTCCGGCCGCCCCCCAATGGTGCCATCAGTCAAACGGTAGCCCTTCGCTCGTTGGCTCCGCCTAGAGCGAGCGCTGTGTCGGTTCAGCCGCTGGCCGAGACACTGTCGGGCCGGGTGTCTCCGATGCAGATCGCCTCGTCGCCGGTCTGGAGGAGCAAGTCGGGGTCGGGATTAAGCCTCACCTGGTTGCCTTGCTTGATGCCGATCAGCAGGATGTTCTGGCCTGAGAGATTCTCCCGGAGGGCGGCGAGACGGCACTGGTCAGCATCCTGGATGGGGAGCACCAGGATCTGCTGTCCCACCCGGACACTCACCAGCTCCTCCACCACCTCCTGAACGCCGGGATCCAGCAGCTCCTGGACCAGCAGTCCGGAGGAGAACTTCGAGGCGCAGACGACACTGTCACAGCCGGTACGCTTGAGCACCTCGATGCTCTCGGCGTCGAGGCATTCGGCCACGGACAAGACGTCGCTGTTGAGGGCCTTGATGCTCATGGCCACAGCGAGGTTGAGATCGTCGGAGCGAACGTCATTGGGGTCCTTCGACAGAATGATGGCGAAGCTGGCATCCTGGATGTTGGCCTGTTCCAGAGTCTGGCTGCGGGCCGGGTTGCCTCTCACGAATCGCAGGTCCAGGGCGTCGAGCTGGGAGGGAAGCTCCTCGAGGCTGTCGTCAACGAGGACGATTCGCCGGCCCCGGGTCTTGGGGTCCTCGCCTAGCTCTTCCACCAACTGCTGAATCCGGTTGAGGTCGTGATAGTGGACGATGAGGATGTGGTTTTGATCTGTGATTTGCTGCATGCCCTTCAACTCCTTGGACTTCGCTTCGATGAGGAACGTGGCCACCGCCGACAGCAGATAGCCCAGGATGCTGATCCCGAAGATCATGGTTGGAATGCCGATGAGATACCGCCCGCCCGGGGTGGTGGGGAAGTAGTCTCCGTATCCCACGGTGGTCATGGTCACGAAGGACCACCAGACTGCATCGGTCCAGCCCAGGTCGGGCTTGTCGCCTATTTCGAAGTACATGTATCCCGTGGTGGAGTAGGCGACGATGGCCACGATGGCGACCATGACCTTCAGATTGAGGCTGAAGTGGCCCATTTCCCGACGGAAGAACTCGAAGAGAAGCCTAAACATCCGAGCGAGTCGCCTCCCAGGACGCGATCAGGGCCAGGGCTCGTTCCGACGCCTTGTCACTGCTCCAGAGCCCTTTCCTTTCGCTGCGGGCCTGTGCCTGGGCCGAGAGGTACTCCTCCTCTCTCGAGAAGTCATACCGGGTAAAGACAAGAGCCAGTCCTCCCCTGACGAGCTCCCGTCCCACGTCCCGCTTCTCCAGCTGGACAAAGGCCAGAACACGACCATTCCTGTCCTGCTTGAATTCCGGGAAAACCAGGGCGACCCTCTTGCCGGCGATAGCATCTCTGAGAGTCCGGAGGGCCCGGGCGCCGAAGGCCGAGATTCCCGGTTCGAAGGACGTGGACTCGAAGGCCTTGATGCCCAGGATTCGCACCACGAATGGGGTCCCCGCTTCGCCACGTACGGCGATCTCGTCGCCGTCCAGGATCTCCACCACACTCACCTGAACTCCCGATTCCAGAGGCGCCTGATTTGCGCTCCGCCCCAGCTGCCTGCGATGGAGCTCTGCCGATACGCCAAAGAAGATCGACAGCCCCGTCAGGAGGGCGACGAAAGTCCAGAATCCCGGGTCCCGGCGAAGCAACCGCAACAGTTCCATGACTCATCCTCGGAGTACGTCGAGGGAGTTCCTCCCAGCAACGGAGCAGACAATACACCTCCGCCCCGTGCTGCTGCCAGATCTGCCCTCCAGGAGATCCGTCTCCCCGGCTGATCCGGTCCGCCTGCCTCTATCCAGCACTTCCGTCCGAGACAGGGGTTCCTTTCACCGGACGTCATGTGTCCTCCGGCTTCACGGTACTCCGTCCCACCTGTTCCTCGAGGGAGTACCGGCCCGGGATGTCGCCTTAGGACCAATGCCCATGAATTCGTGGAAGGAATGTTTGAAAACGAGGGCTCTGCCCTCGAACTCCCGCCAGGGGCCATTGGCCCCTGGACCCGGATGAACAGATCGAGCTCTCGTATGTCATCCAAGTGTTCATCAGCACTCTCAGTCGCAACGGAGTTGACCTCCAGCCCCTGGACCCTCTTCCATGGTGTCATTCATGGGCTCTCCACGTTGCCACGCCCTCGATGCTCCGCCCGAAATCATGACCGTCTCGCCTCCCATCTCATCCGGTCCGGATCGCGACACTCGCCGCCTGGGCCGGCTGCCTCGCTTCATCGGCCAGCTCTGGCTTGCCGTCAGTGGCTGGCGTCTCGTGGGAGAGCCGCCCAGGTTCCGGAAGTGCGTCCTCATCGGGGCTCCCCATACGAGCGCCTGGGACTTCCCTTTTGCCCTGGCCATGGCCGCTGTCGCGGGTATCCGAATGAAATGGATGGGAAAGGACTCTCTCTTCCGAGGACCCCTGGGCTGGTTGATGAGGAGCCTGGGAGGCATCCCCATCGATCGCAGTCATCCCCACGGGCTGGTGGGGCAGCTGGCGGAACTAATGCGTCAGGCCGAGGACTTGGCCGTGGCGATCACCCCGTCGGGGACCCGGATGAGATCGGACTACTGGAAGTCGGGTTTCTACTGGATCGCCATGGAGGCGCAGGTCCCGGTCGTCTGCGGTTTCATCTGTTACCGGACCCGAAGGGTCGGCTTCGGATACTCCTTCGTCCCCACGGGAGACGTCAAGAAGGACATGGAGGGGGTCCGTGAGTTCTATCGTGAGTTCGCCGGCAGGAACCCGGAGCAGACTTCCCTGGTCCGCCTGGCTGACGAGAACGGCGCCGGTGGGATGGCGCCACCCGAAGTGAGTCCCGCCCGCGGTCCACGGATGGGAGACAACTGATGCGATTCCCCTCGACCGGGTCAAACCACGTCGGGAGTCAGGGCAGGAGTTCGGCTGCCTCTGGTCTTGCGGGGTGCCTCTGGACGATCCGGAATGTTGTCCTCCATCCCACTCTGCTAGAGTCGACGGGCTGGAGGTACCTGGTGACCTCGCTCCAGCTGTCTCAGCAGCCCGGTTTCGAAGCAAGCTGGGAACCTATCATCGGAGTCGCGGGAGCCAGAAGGTCCTGCGGGGTCATTGAATCGGAAGCCAAATGCCACATCTGACCATATTGCAGGACCTGGTGATCATCTTCACCGCCGCCATCCTGGTCGTCGGGAGCCTACAGCGACTCCGAGTTCCCACGATCGCCGGGTTCATCCTCGTCGGAGCTCTGCTCGGGCCTCGCTCACTGGGTCTGATCTCCGACATCCACGACGTGGAGGTCCTGGCGGAGGTCGGCGTCGTCTTGCTCCTCTTCGGTATCGGACTGGAGCTGTCCCTGGATCGTCTGCGAAGACTCTGGAAGCCGATCCTGATCGGCGGCGCTCTTCAGGTCGGCGTGACTCTCGTTCTGACGGCGGCGTTCGCGTTGTTCCTGGGACTCACGGTGGGGCAGTCGATCTTCCTGGGATTCCTGACTGCCGTGTCGAGCACGGCCATCGTGCTCAGAGGACTGCAGGCGAAGGGGGAGCTGGAGTCCGGTCATGGCCGGTTCGTACTGGGCATTCTGGTCTTTCAGGACCTCTGCGTCGTCCCCATGATGCTCTCGTTGCCGTTGCTTGCCGGCAAGGGAGCCACCGTCTCTGGCGCCCTGACCGCCATGGTGGCTTCCATCGGAATGGTGGTTGCCGTCCTGGCCGCCGCAAGGGTACTCGTTCCTCGAGTCCTCCATGCCGTGGCCCGGACCCGGCAGCGAGATCTCTTCATTCTCACGGTGGCTGCCATCTGTTTCGGAACGGCGTGGGCTGTCTCGAGCGCAGGAGTCTCCCTGGCCCTGGGGGCATTCCTGGCCGGTCTGGTCGTCGCTGGCAGCGAGTACCGGCATCAAGCGCTTGCCGAACTGGTTCCCATGAGGGAGGTGCTGACCAGTCTGTTCTTCGTCTCCGTCGGAATGTTGCTCGATCCGGCAGCCCTGGTCAGCAGACCTCTGGTCATCGGAGGGCTGCTGGCGGCCATTCTGATCGGCAAGTTCGTCATTGTCCTTCTGGTCGCCATGTGGATGGGTCTCTCAGTCCGTGTCGCCACCATGGCTGCCATGTCCCTCTGTCAGATTGGCGAGTTCGCCTTCGTTCTCGTCACCGCTGCAGGCGGTACCGCGCTGGTGGACACTGGCCTGGAGCAGAACCTGATGGCGGCCATGATCCTCTCCATGCTGCTGGCGCCGATCACTCTCGCTCTGGCTCCTCATGCCGCTGCCGGTGTGGAGACGAACCAGGTACTGAACGGGTTGCTCAGGGTCCGGCCTGTGGCTGACGCCGGACACATGGTGGATGAGCTGCAAGGACATGTCATCCTGGCTGGTCTTGGAATCACCGGGAAGGAGCTGGTCCATCTGCTGCAGAAACTCGAGGTTCCTCATGTCGTGGTGGACCTGAATGCCGAGAGCGTGCGGCGGGCCTCCCGGGATGGACAGAAGGCCGTCTTCGGTGATGTGACGAGCCCGGAGGTCCTGGAGTTCCTGGGAGTGCACCGGGCCCGGTGGCTCGTGCTGACCGTCAATGACGAGGCCGCCACAGCCCGCGCCGTGGAGGCTGC
Organism: Candidatus Cloacimonadota bacterium; assembly: GCA_021772705.1. Lineage (GTDB taxonomy): Bacteria > Muiribacteriota > UBA6191 > JACPRK01 > JACPRK01 > OFTM100. Next base: position 5,900 of record JAJFLN010000194.1, read on the forward strand.
CCGCAACCTATCCCCGGAGCTGAAGATCTTGGTCCGAGCACGATTCGCCGCCGAGGCTGCCTCCTTGGTCAAGGCTGGCGCCACGGAAGTGGTGACATCAGAACTGACCGCCGCCGTGGAGATTCTGACTCGGGTCCTGTTGGCCCACGGTGTGGAGTCCCCGGAGCACGAACCGTACCTGCGCCGGATTCGTGAAGCCCGGCCGGAGCAGCGACAGTAACTCCGCTGCAACCGAGCCGAGAGTGCTCTATAATCCCGGGAATGACAGGATATCCTCATCCACTGTTCGATGCTGGAAGTCCGGAGTTCGCCGAACTGGAGTCCCAGGTTCTGGGCACTCTGGCCAGCGTCGACGCTCATGTGGTCGCTCGCTTCTCGATCCTGACTCTCCCCTGCAGTGATGACGGCAGGGAACCCAGGGGCCCCTTGGTGACGGTGACCTCCAGTCCCTACCTTCAGGACTTTTCTGGCGGAGATGTCCTCGGACCCGCCGAGGAGATGATGGAGAGCCGTCCGGAGTCCGCAATGGATGAGCATCTCGGGGAGCTCTTGCTCGGTCTCGTAGCAGCCGGATCGGATCTCGCGGACCGTACGGGATTCATCGGCCGCCCGAGGCTGTTTCGCCTGGAGAATGGAGCTTGCTGGGTGGCACCCTTCATCGATGTCAGCACCATGACCCTCTCGGAGCATCCCGGCTTCAACCTCCAGGCCTGGCCAGCGATGCGTTCTTCCTTCGTGCCTGTAACCCGGTACCTGGAGGCCCTGATCAGGGAGGTGTTGATCGTGGTCACCGGTATCCTGACGGACTCCCTGCCTTCATCGTTCAGGGACCCCCGGCCTCTATCGGCCGCCACGGCCCGTACCAACGCGATTCATCGCTTTCTCAGGTCCATGGAATCCGTCGTCAATGGCCAGTTCCCGACGTCCTCCATGTTCCATATTCTCAACTCCCTGGCGACATCGCGCTACGAGAAGGCGGAGGCCTCGGGAGTGATTCTCTTCGTACCCTCAGAGAGCATCTCCGAGATGGCTACGCTGGACCTTCGGGAGAGTATCCAGATCTCCGAAGGTAACGGGCGGGTCCTGCGCAAGTTGCTCGAGATGACCCGGCACCAGCGCCTGGCCCTGATCTCCGACTTCCACGAGGTCCGGTCCTTCGCCCTGCCTGGCTACGAGGCAGCACTGAATTCAATGTCCCTGTTGAAGGCAACCGTGTCTCCCAACGGCGTCTGGAAACTCTGCGAAAGAGATAGAGTGCTGTTGACCGTCTCCTACGGATTTCCAGTAATCCCGCTGCAGCACCGGACCAGAGGCCGGATCCGGGAACTCCTGAACCGGACCTTCTCCGACTATCCCGGTTTGGACGCCGAGCGCCTGCTGGACTTCGTGTTTACCCTGACAGAGGCCTCAATCGGAACGACGGTGGTCATCTCCTCCGGTGCTGAGCAGGAGGCCATTCGGCTACGTAGACGGTGCTTCCCTCTCGAGGCGGCGCCGGTCCACATCGAACTCGCCCATGCCCTGGCTGCCATCGACGGTGCGATCCTCCTGGACCCGGCCGGCGTCTGCCATGCCATCGGGGTCATCCTCGACGGTGTGGCTGGCACCGATTCCGGCGAGCCCTCCCGGGGATCTCGTTACAACTCGGCCGACGCCTACGTCGCCGCCCGGTCGGATCAAGCCGTGGCGTTGGTCTTCTCTTCCGATGGAGAAGTCTCGGTTCTACCCAGACTCGAGGTTGACGGACAGACCGTCTGAAGACCGTCGCGCAACTGGTCAGCCGCCCCTCCAGTCAGGAGCCGGGTTCGTTGGTCTCCGAGGCTTCTGGAACCTCTGGCCGAGTCGCCCAGTAGACCCAGATCATGGCAAGGAACTGCAACGGAATCCGCAGCCAGTGCAGCAGGGGAGATGACGATATGAAGGCGAACTTGACCGGGTTCTGAGCCATGTAGATGTTGGCGGGCAAGACGGCGAACATCAGCGCGATGAGACCGTATCCAGCCCACTTCCGGGTCCGGTGGGGCAGCACTCCCAGGCCGCCCAGGATCTCGAAGACGCCGCTGATCAGGACCAGAAGGTATGGAATCGGCAGGTAGGGCGGCATGATCCGCATGTAGAAGCCGGTATTGATGAAGTGGTTCGCGCCAGCTCCGACGAAAAAGATCGACAGCGCCAGTAGACCCAGCCTCCTGGGCCAGGATTGAGGTAGTTTCAGAAAGTCGTTCATCTCTTCGTGTGACTCCGATGTTCGAGCCAGGACAGGATCACGGCGAGCAGGCCGGCACCGAGCATCACCCCAACGGCAGGCAGCAGGTTGGATGTCAGGCCCGCCAGTACCAGCACGAGAATCCCGGCGAAGGTGAAGACCTTGCCCCCCTTCTCCTGCGAACGGCGCCAGATCGTGTCGTCAGACTGGGTCCAGGAGAATCGAAGACCGATGACGTCGTTTCTGGGTATTCCGGGCAGCAGGTAACCGACGATCAGGAACAGAACACCGATCCCTGTGGTGATACCCCTCCCCATGTTGATTGGGTAGCCCAGGCCGCCCGCCATGGCCATCAGCTGAATGGCCAGAAACAGACCCAGAACGGCGAGACGCATCACGTCTATGGCACGCTGCACCTCCGGCCGGTCCACTCTGCTCGATCTGAACCTTGGGAAGAAGAGAAGCAGAAGGTAGATGCCCACCATGGCGGCGGGGATCCCGTAAGTACCCCAGGGCTTGGGGGCGAAGGCGTCGGGCTGGCCCCGGAAGTTCCAGTGGATGGGGAAGGGGTCGGGCAGGGAGTCGTGGCAGGCCGTCGTTGCGGCAAAGGCCGCCAGGACCAGCATCATCCCCGCTGCGGGATAGAAGCTCCGTTGTCGATCTTGATTCAGTTGCCTCCTCCAGTCACCACGCTCGGCTCCTCACCGGTTTCGCTCAGCCTGTGGCGTTGACGCATCAGTTCGATTCGACGTCCCAGGGCCGGATTCGAGAAGAGCCCCATCGGTGCCTCTCGGTGCTTCTCCGATACCACCGCCGTCCCGGTCTCGACTGGACCCGGACTCCGTGACAAACCGGTCCCGGCTGATTCCTCTGCCGCGAGTCTCCTGTCCGCCTCCAGGTCTCGAGCCATCGCCAGGGCCCGATCCCGGGTCGAAGAACTTCCCAGCAAGGCCCGGAAGACGGCCATCCTGCCGGTCCCGTCGAGGCGGTTCATCTGACGGGTGGAGATGAGCCAGTCGAGTCCGGCCTGGTATCGCTCCAGGGCCCGGAGATTCTCGCTGGCGATCCGGCCTGCCCGCCTGGCGGCAGAGGAGGAGCCCGCATCCATCAGGGGAGACAGGCCCTCTCCGGTTTCCATCACATTTCGTAGAACGTCTCGAGCGGCATCGGTGCTCAGGGAGTCATGAAGGGACCCGGGCAGTGGTTCCGGGCCCGGCCCGGCCTGGGCGAAAGCCCAGGACAGCAGTAACAGCATCAGAGCCAGCCTCACGACACTCCCTTCCCTCGGATTGATCCAACGGGCCCGGCCCGCCAGGACCCGCTCCATTGTACCCGCAGCGGAGGTCCGGCCCCAGGCCTCATTCATCCGTCAGATCGAACTGCGCCGAGGCGCCTTTGAAGCTGCGTCCGCTGAAGAAGTCAGAGGCCGTGCCGAGCTCCGAGCGTTGCTCGTCCCGCTGCTCCAGCGCAGCAAGGGCGGCTTGAAGCTCGGCGTCGGACATGCCGCCCTCCCGCCCGGCATCGATGACCAGCTTCATGATCTGCTCCTCCGCTTCTGCCAGCAGGTCGCGCCACTCCTGAATTCGATCGAAACGCCGCCCCTCGATGCTCAATTTCTCCAGGGCGCGCAGCACAGCCATACGACCGGGAAGATGTTCCGGGTCCAGCTGATTCAGCGCTCCCTCCAGGATCCTCAGGGCCCGATCGGGGACGCCCTCGCGGAGGATGCGCCGGGCCCAGACGATGATGGAACGAAAGATCCGCTGGACCCTGTCGAGGGCCATGAGGTGAATGATCGGTTCCGAGGTGATGCCTTGAGGAGCCAGCACCAGACGGAGGCTGGCTTTCACCTGTTCCACAGTGGCCTGACGTCTGACGGGGTAAGCATCCACGGCATAGGAGACCGATGGCGAGAAGCCGATCCGGCGTCCCGAATCGCTGGATCGATCGAAGGAGATCGCAGCCCGTCTCTCTACAGGTGGGGTCGTGATCGGACCCCGATCGACGGCAGCGTAGGTATCCTTCGGCCGATCCGGAAGGAGCATGCCGATGACCACGACGGCCAGGACCAGCAGCCCGACAGCCGCCGCGGCGAGTTGCCGGCTGTCGATGTCGATCCGGGCAGCCGGGCTGGTGGAAGGCCGGGATGCCTGGACAGGGCGGGGGAGGTTCACGGTGGTGGCCGTTGGGTCCCCGCTCGAAGCCGTCTCCCGCCGAGATGGCTCCTGAGGTTTGGTATCCCGATCCCGTGGTTCCGGTCGTGCCGGCTCCTTCGGAGGAGCGGGCTCCGATTCGAGCTTCGCGGCAAGCACCTCCGACAGCTCCGCCAGGAAGGGTCTCCGGTTCTTGGGAGACCGCTGCAGCATCTGCTGCATCTGCTCGAGAGTGCTTCGGGTACCCCATGCGGTCATGAGCCGGGAGAGGACCTGGACGGAATCGGCGGAGGGGCCCTTCTCCAGGACCTTGAGGACCATGGGGAGTGAGGAGGGATCGCCCAGGTTCTCCAGCAGCTCCAGGCCCCGGACGACTGCACCGGACTGGCCTGAATCGATCAGGGCCTTGATGCTGGCCAGCGCGGCCTCGGGACGCAGCCGGCCCAGGGCATCGAGAGCGCGATTGGATACCTGCTCATCGGGATCCCGGACCAGCCGCGCGATGCACTCGCCAGCATCCTCGCTGTTGAGCTTCTCCAGTGCCTGGACGACGGCCATCCGGACTCGCCTGTCCCGGGAGAGCAGGTGAGGTTGCGCCAGATCGAGGGTGTCCGGAAGCTGCAGCCCCGCTGCCGCCAGCAGCAGGGTGCTGATCGAGATCGGGTCCTTCTCCCGGGCCAGGGTCCGGCGGATGGTCTCGGCCTGCAAGTTACCGGCTGCCTCGAGATCGATGATCTTCGAGAAGCTGTCGGGCAGCTGAGTTCCATGAACGCTGTCTTCCGGGGAGGGGGCGGAGGGCGGCTCGGGATTGACGGCGTCGATGAGGGTCTGAAGGGCCAGCTCCAGGGAAGCCCGCTTGTCGGGATGATCGATCTCCGAGAGCAACTCCGCCAGGGCGCTGAGCTGTTCTCCCGGACCGGCGCCGATGAGGGCCGCCGCCGAGGCTTTGTAGAGTTGAGGCTCCGTCTCGATCCGGAAGTGGTCGCGAAGGAGGTCGAAGCGCTCGGGGATCTCCAGGCACCGCACTGCGTGGAGGCCGGCGGCCCTGTCGGCGGCGACCTCGGAGCCGAGCAGCTCCCGCAGCCTGTCCAGGGCTGTTGCGTTGCCGCTGGCGACCAGGACCCTCAGGGCGGCGCTGCGGACCCGGGGGTCCTGGTCCTCCAGGCAGCCGTCGAGGAGACCGATCTCGGTCTCGTCGCCGATGAGCTCCAGGGCATCCACTGCCGTCGCCCGGACCCGGGCGTCGCTGTCGTAGAGGTGGGAGCTGATCAGCTCCAGGCAGGAGGAGTCGCCGAAGAGGGCCAGAGACGAGAGGATCTGGGCTCTCAGGAACGGATGTTCCGCCGAAGGGAGGTGGCGGATCAGTAGCTCCGCCGTGGGACCGGTTCCGCAGAGCAAGGTGATCTTGACCACTGCCGTCATGGCTCGCAGGGCCTTTTCATCGGTGTCGCCGAGCTGCTCGTCGAAGGCCTTCAGCTGTTCCTCGTTCGGCTCTCTGGACGCGGCGAGAGGGAGCAGACTCCGGACTGCGTGGCGTGCGGCGTGGCGGACTGCCGGGTCGGGGTCCCTGAGGGAGCGCCTGACGTCTGCGAGCAGGCGAGGGTCTCTGGTCCGTGCCACCCGGCGCAGGGTGTCGGCCCGGACCTCGGCGGAGTCGTGCTGCAGATCGAAGGTAACTCTGCGGTAGACCGATTCGGTCAGGCGCGTGGAGGTGTTGAAGGCCGCCGGGCCGGGAGCGGGCACATCGTCTTCGAAGGAGAGAGCTGCTTCGAGGCCCTGGAGTGTATGGGCTCCCGAGAGGCGGGTGGTCATGCTGCCGATGAAGCGCCTGGCCTCGAACCTGACAGCGGAGCTCGTGTCCTCCGCTGCCGCCCGCTTGACCGCGTCGAGTCCGGCCAGGCTGGGCACTTCCATCAGGCGGTGCAGGGCGCCGAGCCGGATCTGATCGTCGTCGTTCTTCAGGCGGGCGAGCAGTTCGGACAGTTCGTCCTGCTGTTCAGCTGCCATGTCGGACTCGCCTTGTATCCGGTGAACAGGTCAACCGGGAAGTATGGGACTTGGAGGATGCGTCGAAGTGACCGGATGATTCGGGGCCGCGCAGGAATAAATGCGCAGAAGTCGCGCCCAGATTTGGGTCAGATTCGGCTGGTTCGAGTGAGCGGGACCGGAGGCGTAGTGGGCTACGTCGAGGATTCCGCGATTGAGGAGCGGCCGAAGATGGCCTGAAGATGGGATGCGAAACTGCGTAGTTAT
>JAJFLN010000195.1 GCA_021772705.1 Candidatus Cloacimonadota bacterium
GGCACCGGTCAATTCGGCCCTGGAATCCGGACACTTGTCATGATCGCCAGGTTGCGCTGATTGCCGATGGCAACAGGTCAAGTTATGAAATCCTGAAGACTCGAAGTGTCCAGGAGTTGGGCCGGATTTGACCGGTGCCCCAGGGGCCAATGGCCCCTGGCGAGAGTTCGAGCCCTCGTTTTCAACCATTCCTTCCACTCATTCATGGGCATTGCAGCTAAGGGTCCGCGGCAGAACCACGGTCGCCGATCCGGCAGCAGAAATCCCTCACCGGGAGGTGTCGGCCTCGGAAACACCGACCACCCCGGGGACGAGATCAAAGTAGTTCTCCTGCCACTCGGAATGGGTCTCCCTCAGGGAGTGCATGTGGTGTGGGATCAGGAATGTCATGTCCCGGCTCCCTACCCGGCTGGACGCTCCGAGATGGCGGTCCGGCGCTGTCCGGACGTAGATACCCAGCCCTGGACTCGACGTTGCTGGTGGATAGAACCGGATCTCCTCCAGAAGCTCCACGGGCAGGGCCTCGCCATTCCGGGTGAGGATGCCGTCGACGGGATCGAACCGGTATCGGACCTCTTCGGTCAGCACGGAGTGGGCGGCATCGGGATCGAGCTCATCGGCCCTCGGATCCGCCCGGTAACGAAGGAACCGGTAGAGGAGCAACTCCCTCTCCCCGGCCAGGTTCCGCCCCTCCGCCTCGGCTGGGATCTTCACGGCCTGAGCCACGTCGCTGGAGAGATGTTCCAGCAGCAGCTGAAGGGACTGGATCCGTCTGAGTTCCCTGTCGAGCTTCACGGTCTGCCTGCTGCCGGACAGGAACAGGAAATAGGCTCCGCCGACGACGATCCAGGTGAGACCGACGGCGACCATGAGCTCCACCAGTGTGAGACCGGACTGTCGCTTCATGGCTGAACCAGACTCCAGTCACCCGTGAGGCCCACATCGGGACGATGAATCAGCCGGGTCAATTCATAGATTCTGGGTCGCCGTTTCTGATCCGTGGGCGAGACCCATTCGACCCTGGCCGTCACCCTCCAGAGCCCGGGATATCCAGGGACCTGCTGGTACAGGACCTCCTCGCCGGGATGAATCAGGGGGCCCACGGCGACAGGAACACCCTCGGGAAGGGACTGAAAGCGAGCCCGGATGGCAGCATCGACTCCATGGGCGACCAGGGCCCGAGCCCTCAGATGGGCTTGAAGCTGAGCCACGCCGAAGGCCGTCTTCCGGGCGCCGGTGGGAAACAGGAACAGCAGCGGCGCCAGGGAGACGCTCAACACCAGAGTGGCGACCAGGACCTCTGCCAGGCTGTGGCCCTCAGGCCGGGGACTTCGGGGGGTCATGTTCTCGGCTCTCATTACTTTCTCAGCACCTTGCGATAAACCTCTCTGGGACTGACGAGCACGGCCAACCTGTCGGTCAGCATGCCCGAGGGCCCGCGACCTCCCCCGGGACTTCCGGAGTGATATCTGTCATCGCGAAAGACGCTGCCTTCCAGCCGGCTGCCACCGCCGAGCCTGCGTGCGACCAGACCGCCGTGCAGGCTGGCTCCGTCGGACATGACCAGGACAGAGTCCGGGGATCCCCCCCGGTCGGGAGCTGTGAGAGGGCCAAGGACAAGACTGGCATGGACCGGACCACGAACCTCGACTCGGGCCCCGAGAGCGACGACGGTCAACAGGTCCCAGGGGCGAGATCCGGACTGGGTCTCCTCCAGGATCACGGTTCCACCGGCGACAACGACGACGAGCTTGCCAGGGATGTTCCCTCTGAGCAGTAGGGGGCCATCGTCGCCCTGGACGAAGACCACACCGTTCATTACGGACTGGCTCTGACGCAGTGCGTCGAAGCGCTGCTGATTCGTGCTGCCCGCCGCCTCCGACAGATCGAATGAAGTCACCCTGCGCCAGTGATCCACGGTCAGGTATCGATGAGCGTTGACGATGGAGGCATATCGAGGCGAATCGACTCCCAGGATCTGGTAACCCTCGTGGTAAGCCCAGATTCGGTCCAGCCCGTCCTCGACCACTTCCAGGGCCTCGGCCAGGGCCTCCAGGTATCGCTGATGGAAATCGGGGGATGACGGGCGGCTCTCCACGCCTCGAAGGGCGCTTGCGGCCCGTTCCGCCAGAGGCCTGGCCCGACCGAGCACCTCCCGCACCCTGGTGGCGACATCCAGACCCGAGAGGGGATACTGTTGCCCCGTCACACCTGTCCCGAGGAGAATGGCCGGGCGGTCTTCCGGCAGGGGAGGAACCCGGCGAAGCAGCTCCGGCCCGGTAGTCACCTCGCCCCGAGCGAAGGAGTATCGCGACTGCAGTGCTGCCGGAGCCAGAGCACGGGCCGTGTCCAGGCCGGCTACCAGCTCCTCCACGAGCTGGAGCAGCTGAACCCGGGTCCGGTTGGCGTCCTCCAGATCCGTCACATCCCAGAGGTCCCCCAGGTAAACCGCCGCCTGATCGAAGGGTTGGGGTACAGAACAGAGGAGGACCTTGAAACCCTGTCCGACCTCCAGATCCCGGACAACGGACCTGCCCGAGAGGGTGTCGGCCGTGACGCGGGCCCGGTACCGGATCAGCCCATACCTCTCGAAGGGCAGGTCTTCGAACTGTTTCTGGAACAGGACTTCCGCCAGAGTGCTCTCCACCCGGACTCCCGAGAGGGCAGCCTCTCGCAGCAGGCCGGGCGTCACGTCGATTCGACCGGAGTCCTGGATTGTCAGATGACCGGACTCGCCGTCGTAAACGTCTCGTCGAAGTTCGTGGAAGAGCGGCTTGCCCGGATTGGAGACGTCGGACTTGATCCGGAACATCAGCTCCTGCACGGCTGATTCAGCCGAAGAGAGGGCCAGGTCACCCCAGGCGCCTCGGGAAGCCTCGTCGGTGAGATGGGAGACCTGATAGAGCTGATGGAACCCGATGAGGCCCAGCACGAGGACAAGGGAAAGTACGAACAGGAGCGGGAAGCCGATCCCTGCTCGATACAGGCGACCTCCGGGATGGGGGAAGAGAGGAGTGGCCAACGGGATCGGCTTTCTGCGTTAAGGTCCGTGCAAGAGTTAATCCCAATGCCGGTGAGAGAAGACGGATTTTGTTGTAGTGGGGCTCAGCCCTGAGGCATCCATGCATCGTTGAGAAGAGCCTTGAATAAAGGAACAGGCACCTGCAAGCTGGTCGTGTTCAAGCGGCCAGGAGGTGCCTGTGAAGCGAGAGATGATTGTAGCC
>JAJFLN010000196.1 GCA_021772705.1 Candidatus Cloacimonadota bacterium
CTTCTGGTGCGTGTACCCACGTGAACACGGCTAGCGTACCAGCACTCGTGGCGGGGATCTGTGGTGGCGACGCCGTTAGAAACAGCAGGAGAGGTTGTGGGCCGACTCTGCCGCTGACGGTTGTCGGGTTGATGGTGTCCGCGGTCTGCTGTAAGATGAGGGCAACGAAGTGATGAGACAGCCCGAATGCGACAAATCGACCTCAAACGGCAGAAAGATTGTAAGAGGGCGTGCGCTCCTCGATAGCGAAACCTCGATTGTACTGGGAGATGATGGGCAGGTGTTGGCAAGAGAGAGACAGGGCATGAGTGTGGTGCTAGTTGGTTCCTTCGCACCCGGAGTCTTTTCTCCGGGATGGTTGCAGTCGAAATCTCTGATCACTGAGGCAGAGGCAGAGGGAGCCAGAGTCGAGGTCATCATCGATGAACTAGCCGCCTTCACCATTGGAACGCTTAGCTTTCGCGTCGAGGTGAACAGATGTACAGTATCATCATCCTTGGCGACAGAATTCGAGCGCCTAAAAGATGTAGTCGTGAATATGTTTAGACTGCTACGGGAGACACCCGTAGGTGCCATGGGAGTGAACCGGAGTTTTCACTTCAGGTCTGCCACTGAGAAGGAATGGCATCATCTGGGGGACGTGCTCGTGCCCAAAACACCGTGGGCTGCATGTCTAGAGAAGCCGGGCCTGAGATCAGTTTGCGTTGAGGGGAAGCGACCCGATGACCACAAGGGATATGTACGTGTTCAGTTGGAGCCATCCAACAAGGTCACACCGGGAGTATTTGTGAACATCAATGACCACTTCGAACTTAATGAGGATGGCCAGAGGATGTCTGTGCCTGATGTGATGAAGCTGTTGGACACTATTTGGGGCGATTCTGAACGCCGTGCTGAAGAAATCTGCGAGGCCATTTTAGCACCATGAACGATTCAAGCAGCACGGCTAACTTCCGAAGAGTCTGCGCCGGGGACGGCGAAGTGTACGGCTTCGGCAATTCAACGGGAAATGAAACGTCCGATCGTCGCCGGGGTGAGGAAGAGGACTCTCATTCGCTTGGACTGGAAAGAGCAAGGAAGCTGGGGGTACGTATCGGAGGAGCCAAGACTGCGGGGGAGGCCAAACACGCGGACGACAGCCTCGCCAGCAAGTTTCCAGTGGAACCGAACCCAGGAGGCAGTTGGCAGGCAGTCGAAACTGATGCCCCAAGTTCCCGGTTGGCCGCCGAGAGCTTCTGCCTGTTGCAGAAGTGGGAAGGAATCGTAGAGGAGATTCTTGCTGAAACGGTTCGTGTCAGGCTCATCGATCTTATGCGACGCTGCCCAGATGAACAGTGTACTCTCAACTTGGAGGAGTTCTCGGAAGACGATCGCGAGTGCCTGAGAATGGGCGTTCCATTTTATCTTTATGTGGGGTATCACGATCTACCTAGCGGACAGAGGAAGAGAGAGACAATGATTTATGTGAAGCGGCACGTACGCTGGGGGCATGATGACTTGCAGGCCGCCGAAGACTGGGCATCCATCGTTGCCAGAGAGATACAGTGGGATGTTGATGGTGACGGCGCCGAACAAGAGTGACCTTGAACTATCACTGTTTGGGCCTGGGTACGGGGAATGCGTCCTCCTGCACGTGGGTGCCAGCGATTGGCTCGTCGTAGACTCATGCTTGAACTCTGACAGTGGACGGCCGGCAGCGCTAGAGTACCTACAGAAACTCGGAGTAGACCCCGCTACGTCAGTGAGACTCGTGGTGGCAACTCATTGGCACGACGACCACATTCGAGGCTTGTCCACCATCGTGGAGGCGTGTACGGCCGCAACGTTCGTTTGCTCTGGCGCTGTTCAACAGAAGGAGTTTCTGACACTGATTGGCGCAGCAGGAACCTTGGGGTCGGCCACGGGATCTGGCTTGCGGGAGTTCAAGAGGATTCTAGAAGTACTCCGGACGCGAGTCGGAGCAACCACGTTGACACCTGCTCCGAAACTGGCCATAGCGGACAGGTGCCTCTGGCGACGCAAGGGCAATGCTGAGAGAGGTGTAGCCGAAGTGGAGGTCTGGTCGCTGTCACCTTCTGATGCGTCGGTGAAGTTGGCCCTATCTGAAATCAGAACTATGTTGCCGAATAGTGGTGATTTCGTTGGGCGCGTCCCAGTCACGGGACCAAACCATGCCGCGATCGTACTGCTCATTAGGGTAGGGGAGGTCTCGTTGCTGTTGGGATCGGACCTTGAAGAGCTCGGCCAGGAAGACTGTGGCTGGTCGGGGATACTTGCCTCTTCAAGCAGACCAGCAACCCGCTGCAGCGTGTATAAAGTAGCTCATCATGGTTCCAAGACAGGAGATCTCGCCGGTGTATGGGGGGAGCTACTCACGGAGAGTCCGGAAGCCGTACTCACACCGTTCGTAAGGGGAAATGTCAGCCTGCCAAGTACCGTCGATGTTGCCAGGATACTCGGAAGGACTGAGAAGGCCTACGTGACAGCCCGACGCGAAGGTGGCAGAGCTGCAAAGAGAGCGCCTATAATTGAGAAGGCGATTGGAGAAATGGGCGGCAAGTTGAGTCGGAGAAATCCGCCGTGCGGTCAGGTCCGGCTACAGCGCGATGCAACAAAGGTCGGCGAGGTTTCGCAGTGGGACGTTGAGTTAATCAACGGTGCAATGCCCTTGAAGGGGTACCTGGGGAAATAGGAGGCTATGTCGGTGGTTGAGTGTCGCCAGAGTGCTCTATGACCGGCGGCTGAAGCAGTCGACGATTTCTGTCACTCGACCCGTTGATTCGGGTCTCGCGCCACATCGGCCTCCGCCGCAGGCCTATTCTATGAGCCTTGCCTAGACGGTATCCACTGAGTGGGTCAGCGGGTATCACAACAGGGCACCGGTCGAATCCGCCCCAACTCCTGGACACTTCGAGTCTCCAGGATTTCGTAACGTGACCTGTTGCCATCAGCGATCAGCTCAACATGGCGATCATGACAACTGTCCGGAAATTGGGCCAGATTTGACCGGTGCC
>JAJFLN010000197.1 GCA_021772705.1 Candidatus Cloacimonadota bacterium
CAATCGCGGAATCCTCGACGTAGCCCACTACGCCTCCGGTCCCGCTCGCTCGAACCAGCCGAATCTGACCCAAATCTGGGCGCGACTTCTGCGCATTTACTCTTGCACGGACCTTAAAGCCGAACCGTCCGGACCGGAAGCGGATCGGCGGGCGACACTTTAGCACATTTGAAGGGGCTCAGGGACCCTGTCGGGGAATTCAGACCTCCCCCGGCGAATCGGGTTCCATCGATTCCACGTTGCCACCTGGCATCAACCAGGACGCAAAGAGCAGAACGCTGACATAGGAGAGATGACTGGCATTCACATATCTGCCGCAGAGAAAGGAAACGGCCACAGCGATGCTGTACCGAAACGCCAGCCAGCCGGCGACCGGGCGCCGCATCTGTGCCCAGCAGAAGCCCAGCAGGACCGGCAGGACCAGACCTAGCTGCAGTGCTGGAAACAGCACTCTGGGTGGCACCGTGATGCCCAGCCATTTCAAGAGCGCCGACACCGACAGGCCCGCCACGGGATAGCTGTCCTTGGCCGTCCCTGTCAGGTAGCGATAGGTATCCTCCACGAAAGCGTCCAGGTCCCAGAGAAGGAATGGCACGGTCAACAGCCCCATGGCCGTTACCAGTACCAGCCCGGCGGCCACTCCCCGGCGCCATCCGAATCGCCCCAGGACGCCGCTGAGGAACAGGGGCGCGAAGAACCAGGCTGTCTGCTTGGTCCCACAGGCCAGACCCACGGCGGCGGCAGCCGGCATCACCCACCCTGTCGCCTCCAGGGTCAGAGCCGCCGTAAGCAGACCCACCACCCCGGAGTCGTTGGCTCCCTGAACCAGGTAGAAGACAAAAGCCGGATTCAGGCCCAGGGCCACCAGCAGGTGGGGACGCCAGGCGGCATCGGCCAGATGCCATGCCGCCAGCAGGCCCAGACCGTAGCAGAGCAGAAGAAAGATCCGATGGTCGTAGTACCCCAGGACCCGGTCCATGGGCGCCACCAGCGGAACAGCCAGAACGAAGGATCCCGGATAGTAGACATAGTGTTCAATCGCCGGATTCCAGCCTCCGAAGAAGGGCACGTCGGCCATCGGCGTGCCGGCGAAGGAGACCGCATAGGGATTCTGTCCCCTGAGGAGGAACCGGGCCGACTCCTCCGAGAGCACTGCACTGTCGTGGACGTACCAGGCTGGCCCCCGGTGAGCCCGAAGCCCCATCAGGAAGACGGAGGGCACCACGGCAGCCCAGAAGCAGAGCCCCAGTATCTCTCCGCCCCGGATCTCCCTTCGACGGGACAGCCAGAACGCCGCGGCTGTGAGTGTGACGGCATGGGCCGCCAGTATCCACGCCGGCAAGGTCCCCTCCAATATCCGAAACCAGGACGGTACGAACGCCAGAGATGCCCCGGCGAACCCCTGCATCAGAAGCCTCAGCAACCGGTCTTTTCGTCTGTTCCCTTCATCGGTCACGGCAGGGATGATAGCACTCCCGGTTGCTCGCCCCGCCGTGCTTGGTTATGCTCTTCTGGTGAGCACCCTCATCGTGGCAGCCGTGCAGACCGACGTGGTCCTGGGCGACAGGAAACGCAACCTGGACATGGTCCAGCGAAAGCTGCGCCAGGCCGCCTCCCAGGGCGCTCGCCTGGTCGTGTTCCCCGAGTGCGCCCTGTCTGGCTATTGCTTCGACAGCGCCGAGCAGGCCCGCCTGGCAGCCGAGCCCGTGCCCGGCCCGGCGACGGAAGCAGTTGCATCGATCTGCCGCGAGACCGGCGCCACGGCCATCTTCGGTCTCATCGAGGAGGATGGCGATTCCCTGTACAACTCCGCCGCCGTGATCGGCCCGGAGGGTCTGATCGGTGTCTACCGGAAGACCCACCTGCCCTTCCTGGGTGTGGACCGGTTTCTCACTCCCGGGTCCGGGCCCCTGGTGCCCTTCGATACTCCCCTGGGAAAGATCGGCGTCGCCATCTGTTACGACGCCAGCTTTCCAGAGGTCCCCAGGACGCTGAAGCTGCGAGGCGCCCAGATCATCGTCCTGCCGACGAACTGGCCCGAGAAGGCAGTGGTCTCGGCGAATCACCAACCCATCGTGAGGGCCCACGAGAACCACGTCCACTTCGTCGCCGTCAACAGGATCGGCACGGAGGGGGAGTTCAAGTTCGTCGGTCTGGGCAAGATCGTCGACTGCAAGTCCTCCGTCCTGGCCGCCGCCGAAGCCGACGAGGAGACTCTCCTGCTGGCCGAGATCGACGTCTCGGAGTCCGATCGGAGCCGGGTGGTCCATCTGGGAGGCAAGTACGAACTGGACAGGGTCCGAGATCGCCGGCCCGAGCTCTACTCGGCGATCACCGACACCGATGGAGTTCCGCCCAGGCCGGAGGGTGAATGAACGAGGTCTTCACCACCGAGCCTGGGCCCGAGACGGACAGGTCTTCCCGAGTCGAGTGGAACTGCTTCTACCAGGCCTTCGAGCGGCAGACCGAGCTGTTCTCCTCCGACACGCCAGCCATCATCGAGCCCATGAGCGTGGACGGTAGTTCCGTCGAGCATCGCATCGTCACCTACCGGCGGCTCCTGGAAGACGTGAATCGAGTGGCCAGTTCTCTCTCGAAGCTTGGCGTCGGGCCCGGCGACAGGGTCCTGATCCTGGTCCCCATGAGTACCGAACTCTATCAGTGCATCCTGGCCACGATGAAGATCGGAGCCGTCTGCCTCTTCATCGATCCCGCCGATGGCATCGCCCACCTGGATCGCACGGCGGCCGCCCTGGCGCCTAAGGCCTTCATCGGCATCCCACGGGCCCATGGCCTGAGGCTCTTCTCCGCTGCTGTTCGACGGATACCCATCCAGATCTCCACGTGGCCCACGCTCCTCAGATGGACCCGGCCCTGGAGAGAACTCCTGGATGCAGGTGAACCGGAGTGGCCCACCAGTGAAGCGGCTCTGCACGACCCGGCCATGATCAGCTACACCTCCGGCTCCTCCGGCTCTCCCAAAGGTGTCTGCCGGACCCACCGGGACATGCGGGCCATCTTCGCCATGCTCTGTGAACACGAGGCCAAGCGACTCGTGGGAGTCAACTTCTGTGCCTTCCCGGTCCTCCCTCTGGACGACCTCTCCTTCGGAAGGACATCTCTACTCCCTCGGGCTGAGCCGGGTCACCTGGCCGAGGCGAGACCGGAGGATCTGGCGGACCAGCTCAGGCAGTTTCCCCCGGTCCTCATCTCCGCCCCGCCGGGAACAGTCCAGACACTGGTGGACCACTGCCGCCAGCACAAGACGGAGCTGCCCGGCCTCCGCCACATCTTCACCGGCGGTGGCGTCGTTCCCGTTTCTCTCGTCCGGGATGTGGCCGAAGTCTGGCCCGGCGCCGAGCTGCATGCCCTCTACGGGTCCACGGAGGCCGAGCCGGTCAGCCTCATGGACGGACCGGAGGTCCTGTCGGAAACAGGTGTGCGTACGGAGAACGGCGAAGGCATCTGCGTCGGCAAGGTTGCACCCCGGACGGAGGTGGCCATCGTCGAGGCGACCAGCGATCCTCTCGAGACCGTAAGTCCCGTCGATGGAATCGGGGAGATCGTTGTTCGAGGTCCTCACGTGAACCGAACCTACTTCAGGGACCCGGTGCAGACCCGGCGGCACAAGATTCACGACCGGTTGACTGACGCTTGGTGGCATCGAATGGGTGACCTGGGATTCCGGGACGAGAAAGGACGACTCTGGCTCGCCGGCCGGCTGTCGCATCGAATTCAGACCGACCGCCAGACCCTCTACCCAGCCATGCTCGAGCCGATCTTCGACTCCCTCGAAGGAGTCAAGAAGACAGCTCTCGTGGGAGTCCGGATCGTGAAGGACGGTGTCCCCCGAACCGCCCCCTGCCTTCTGGTCGAGTTGAGACCCGACGGGCCGGCGCCGGAGATCGTCCTGGAGAGAGTCTGGGCCACTGCCCGGGAGCGACAGATCCCCATCGAAGATGTGGAGCCCTGCGACAGGATCCTCTACGACCGTCGAATCGGGGCCAAGATCCAGTACAAAACCCTGGAGCGGAAATACGGCCCGGGACTCCGGGATTACCTGGGAGATTCTCTCGCCGCCCGGCTGAAGCTGTTCCGGAAGCTCCGATTCCCCATCACGGCTCACGCCATCGTGGCGGCGGTCTTCACGGCCGGACTGGCGGGAATGGCCTCGGCCTACTGGCACGAGAAAGTCCTGTCCGTGATGTCGGCGTTCTTCGTGGTCCTAGGCTTCTTCTGGCACCTCCGGGTCTTCGACGAGATCAAGGATCTGGAGTTCGACAGGGCCGTACACCCCGAGAGGCCCCTGCCCCAGGGAATCGTCACCCCCGCCGAGCTGGGCCGGAGCGCCACGGTGGTGGTCATCGCCGAGGCCGCCGGCGCCGCAAGCCTGGGTCTCATTGCCTTCGGCTGGTGGGTTCTGGGCCTGGCCTACTCCCTGCTAATGAGCGTTGAGTTCTTCAACTCCCTCGCTCTGCGGAGCAACCTGTTCCTCTATGGAGCGACACACAGCTTCGTCGTTGTGTTCCTCGCCCAGTTCGTCGCCGCCGGCCTCGGCGTGGAGACACCCGTACTGGCGGTGGGGCTTCTCGCCTACTCCCTGGCATGGACGGCCGAGATCGCCAGGAAACTGCAGATGGACCCGCCGGAGGCCCCCCTTCAGGAACGACTCGCCCAGGGTGAAGCCGACGAGTCCTATGCCCGGGAGCTGGGCCCCAGGCGGACCAGCCTGCTTCTCATGGGACTGCAGCTGGTAGCGGCATCGGCCGTGATCCAGTCCGGTGTCGCCACCCAGCCCTTGCAGAGAGCTCTGCTCATCGTGGCTTGCCTCGGCAGTGCGATGGCAGCCCTGTCGTTCTGGAAGAGACCGACCACCAGTGGCGGCAAGAGAGTCGAGGGCGTCCTGGCCCTGGCCTCCGTCATCTACTACGGCATCGTGGCCGCCGGGCCCGCACTGAAGTCAGTTTTCTAGGAGCGTGTCGGAGTAACGCCGCAGCGCTCCGGGTGGAGCTTGAACAGGGAGCAATAGCACGAGGGGACGCCTGTACTCAGGCCTGGAACTCCTCTTCGAACACCAGGTATCCCGTCCGGGACATGCCGCGCCTTGAATAGACTTCCTGGGCCCGGTCGTTGTTGTGTTCCACATAGAGCCGCAGCCCCCGGACGTTGCCCTCGGCCAGAGCAGCCCGGCGTACGTGGCCATGAAGCCGCGAGTAGTGGCCGCGGCCACGAGCCTCGGGTGCGGTGTAGACGCTGTGAATCCACCAGAAGTACCCGTTACGCCAGTCGCTGTACTCCGTGACGATCATCAAGCCGGCCACGACCTGTCCCTCATCCTCGACGACGAAGTAGCGGCCCTTGGAAGGGTCCTGCAGCACGTCGCGGACGCCTCGGGAGAGACAGTCACGATCGAGGATCTTGTCTTCCGTCTCCTCTGCCAGCCTGGCGTTGAACTCCACCAGGATCGGTTGATCCTCTGGCCGGGCCGGGCGGACCTCAGCCATTCTTGGAGAGGAAGGGCCACCACTGATTGGGGGCCTCTCCCGTGTAGTTTCCCAAGATGTACTTCAGGGCATCCTCGGAGGTGTGGAACCGAAAGAAGTAACCCTTCTCCAGGGCCCGGCTGGGAACGGCCCGGGTGCTGCCCAAGAGGATCTCGCTCATCTCTCCGAAGAGTGCCTTGACGGCGAACTCGGGAACCCGGAACAGGCAAGGCCGGGCCATGGTCGAAGCGAGGGTCCTGCTGAATGCCTCGTTGGTCACTGGATGAGGGGCGACGCAGTTGAGGGGCCCCTCAACCGCGGTGTTGCTCAGGGCGTAGACGATGAGGCCCGAGACGTCATTTAGATGTATCCAGGGAAAGTACTGCCGCCCGTTGCCGAGAGGGCCTCCCAGGAATGCGTTGAAGGGGGGAAGCATCTTCTGCAGGGCACCACCGGACTTCTCCAGGACCACACCGATCCTCAGGAGGATCACCCGGACGTCATGCTCGCTGGCGGCCTGTGCGGCCTTCTCCCACCGAACACACATCTCGGGCAGAAAGCCTTCTCCCGGAGAGGAGTCCTCTGTCAACTCCTCATCCCCTCGATCTCCGTAGTAGCCGACGGCGGAGGAGTTGATCAGGATCCTCGGCTTGTTCTCGCAGCGGCCGATGGCGTCCACCAGGGTGGTGGTCGGTCCCGTCCGGCTATCCTCCAGGGCCCGCTTCCGATCGGCAGTCCAGCGGCCCTCGGCGACGTTCTCGCCGCAGAGGTTGATCACTGCATCGGCCCCATCGAGAGTCTTCTCCAGGTCCGTGCCATCCGACGGGTTCCACTGCCGGAGTTCCAGGCCCTCCGGCCCCGCCTCCGATGCTGTCCGGGAGCTGCGAGTCAGGACCACGACGTTGTCACCGCGACGAACGAGAACCTGACATAGATGACGACCGATGAAGCCCGTGCCCCCTGCTACGACCACACGCATCGAATTCCTCCCGGTGAAATGACCCTGTGCAAGTCACGATGATACAGGGCAGAGGCCACCAGCGGCAATGCCTCACGAAGGGGTGCATGTCGCGCAGGAGGATCGAGGATCCGGATATCCCTCCCGAAGCCCAACAACAGGCAGGTGCCGTTCGACATGACGGGCCGGGTTCGGTTATATCTATCCTCGCTCAGGTTCCTCTCGTCTCAACTGCGGGGAAGGGACTCAAGGAGGACACATTGCTGATGACTCTCAGAAAGCTGACATTCCTGTTGCTGATCGCGCTGCTCGTCTCCCTAGACGCTGGCTGCGGCGGCGGAACGGCAAACCAGGGTACCCAGACGGTATCCGGGGACGCGGATCTGGCCGACGACGGACGATTCGACACGGCTCAGACCGATGTTGACTCCCCCCGGGCCCCGACGGGCAACGATACGGGGGATGAGCAGACCGGGGATGCCATTTTCGGCGACAGTGATGCTGCCGGCACCTACAACGGCAGCTCCGGCTCCGGTGGCGGCCTCTTCGATATAGCCTCCAATCTCTGGACCCGGATCGATCCGGCGGCTCTTCCCGGAGAGGACAACAGGGTCAGGACCCGGTCGGCCACGGACAACGGCGGCGGGAACGACCTCGGCGGCGCCGGTGCCCCCACGAGCTTCACTCAGTCGTCATCCTCTCGGTCGTCTTCGCCGGAAGCCCAGCGGATCGTCGCGGAGGCGAACAAGCTCGTAGGCAAACCCTTCAACTACGACCCGGCAACCAAGGGCGGCCGCCTCGGCTGTGCCCAGGTGGTCAGTCAGGCTTTGAAGAACGCCGGTGCCATTAGCCGGGTCAGTCTCGGAGTCTTGACCGTGCTGGCTGACCTGAGAAAGACGGGCTGGAGCGACATCAAGCCGCCCCCCTGGAAGGACGGCGACGTGATAACCTGGTCCACGTATGACCGGAACGGCGATGGCCGGAAGGATCCGGACACCCACATCGGCATCATCCAGGTCGTCAACGGCCGGCCCTTCGCAGTCAACAACAGCAGCAGCCGACGAAGACCGGTCAAGGTGGAGTTGTCTGCAATGCCCAGGAGTGTTTCCCATGTCCTCCGGAACAATCAGGGTTAGTCTGGCTCTGGCCATCATCAGCTGCATGGCGATCTCTTCACCGGGCCGCGCTGGGGAGCTCTTCTCCCTGCCCTGGAGCAGCGACGGCTCCGGATTCGGCTTTCACAACGCCAGCTCCGGAGACTTCGAGAGCGCCATGGCCGCCGGTCCCAACGCCATCGCCATCGACGGGGCAGGGAACCTCATCTTCGCCGACACAGAGAACAGCTCCGTGGCCGTCATCGACACCTCTGGCAACGTGGTCAGGCGGATCGGATCTCCCGATGGCGACGACCTGGAGCTGGTCTCCGCCGTGGCCCCCCTGGGTGACGACGAGATCGTGGCAGGCCTGGCCCGGGACGGCTCCATCGTCAAGATCGATTTCAGCGGAACCGTGACCCGCTTCTATACACCCACTTCCGACGGTGACGGAGCCATCGGGCAGATCCAGACTCTGGCCACTGACAGCCAGGGAAGGATCTACGCAGGCGACGTGGCGTTCAACAAGATCCTCCGGATCTCTCGGGAGGGTGAGTTCGAAGCCAGCTTCCCCTGGGACCTGACGGGCTTCTCAGTAGCTGCCGACGGCACGCTGTATCGGCTCCAGTACGGAGGGGAGCGTGGCTGGAAACTGGTGGCCACTTCCCCGTCCGGAGCCGACAGACAGCTGTTCACCATTCCCGCTCTGGACGGCAAGGAGGCTCTTCCCGGAGTCGAAGGCCTGAATCAGGCGCAGTCCAGCGAGATGGGCCTCGCCAGTCCGAGGCTTCTGGGTCAAGACGAGTCTGGCAACTTCTACATCCGCCACGTCCGGCCCGGCGAGCCGGGCATCCTGGCAGTGCGGCGTCTATCTCCCGATGGAAGCGACCAGAAGGACCTAGGCACCGTACCGGCCACCGGCGCGGAGGACAACTTCACCGTCACCCCCGACGGCCGGGTCCTGGCGATGCAGTTCGACGCCAGCACAGCTCCGGAGGGTCAGGTAACGATCGTCGAATTGCGTTAGCGAGTTTCCGGACGGAAACCCGTTCGCCCCACTATGGATGGTCCGCATTCAGGACGACTGAATGGCCGAGTTTTCCCGCTCCGTTCGTCCTGAGCCATCTGTCGAAGCATGTCCTGAGCGACGCCGAAGGGGATGAAGGGGGCGGGCGGCCATATCGTCTGACCCTTCGGCAAGCTCAGGAGAGAGGCCTCTGCCGCTCCAACACTGGCCCTCTCCTGAGCTTGCCGAAGGGTCGGGCCGAACGGATTGGGAGTTTCCGTCCGGAAACTAGCGGCCGAGAATCGTCACCTGCGCCAGGGCCAGATCGCCGGCATGGGTGAGGGTCAGGTGGACCGTCCCGATACGGGCCTCCTGGGCTGCTTGCAGTGTCCGCCCTTGAAGAATCAGATCCGGTGCCCCCGTACCGGGGCGGTTCTGGACCTCGATCTCCTTCCACTCCAGGGCGATGCCGCTGGCCTTGATCCAGGCCTCCTTGGCGGCGAAGCGTGCGGCGAAGTGTTGCGGTCTGGTGGATTCCGAATGGGAGTCGCAGTATCGCCGTTCCTCCTCCGTGAAGAGCTTCCGCAGGACTCGTTCGCCGAATCGTTCCAGAGTCGCCGAGAACCGGGAGATCTCCACCAGATCGATGCCGATCCCCAGGACGGTCCCGGCTGCGGGTTCCGAAGCCACTACAGCTCGTTGATCCTGGAAAGGACCTGCTCTTCCACGCTGGAGGCGGCGCTGCGCAAGGCCTCCTCGGGGCTCTTTTGACCCTTCAGTCCCAGCTCCAGTTCGGGGTTCACCAGCTCTTCGAGACGATCATATCCTGGGATGGGAGGACGGGCCTTCGCGTTCAGCATCTGCTGGTAGAAGACAGTCAACTCCGGCTTTTCGGTCAGGTCGATCTTGTCCATCACGTCGGGGCGGACAGGAATCTTGCCCAGGGCCCCGGCCCATTTCTTCTGGAAGCCGGCGGAGGTGATGAATCGCAGGAATTGGTAGGACGCCTCCTTGTTCGGCGAGGCCTTGAACACGACCATGTTCGTTCCTCCCGTGGTGGACGAACTACCCTCCGGTCCGGCAGGGATCATGGACACACCCAGATCGACTCCGTCGGTTCCCCGAAGGTTGTCCAGGTTCCACGGACCCGACAGGATCATGGCATAGCTGCCGTTGGCGAATCCCTGGAGAGGACTGACAGCGCCAGGAATCCAGGCACCTGCCTCGGCGCGAGTCTCGACGCCGTCGACGGAGAACCGGTCCTGATAGAGGCCGACCTTGAAGGAGAAGGCCTCCAGCGCTCTCTGGCCCGCGAGGGTGCAGACCAGCTTTCCACCAGGGTCCCTGTCTACGAAGGAAGCCCCCCAGGAGTTGAAGAAGGGCAAGGTCCACCAGAGGGAGTTGTCCATGGCGAAACCGTACTGCTTCTTCCCTGGCAGGGTCAGGGCCCGAGCGTATCGAACGAACTCCTGCCAGGTGACGGGAGCTCGGCCGGGATCGCAATCGGCAGCCTTCAGCCGGCCGGCATTCTCACGAAACAGACGCTTGTTGTAGAAGAGGCAGAGACAGTTGGTGGAATCCGGCAAACCGAAGAGATGAACGGCCCACTTTCCATCGGCCTGCTTCACTTCCACCAGATTGGAATCGAAGGCCGCCGCGACATACTCGTCCCGGAGCTTGTCCGGGGCGCCGCCACCGTAGGCCTCGAGTTCGTCCAGGGGGACGACGGCCTTGCCGAAGGCCAGCTGAACGACCTGGGCCACGTCGACCCGGCAGATGTCCGGCGTGGTGCTGGTCTGGCAAGCCATCTTGAGCTTCGGCAGCAGACCGCCGAAGGGAACCCTGTCGACCTTCACTTCGATCGACTTGCCGTGCTTTGCCTGGTACCACTCCTCGAAGGGCTTCCTGGCCAGCTGATCAAAGAGGCGATGCTCCTCATTGTTGTAACTTTCCCAGATCGTCACCACTCCTGGACGGGTACCGCTCGCCCGCTGACAGCCGGTGAGACACAGGATGATACAGCCCAGCAGGACTACCGCCTGGGTCCTCACTCCTTCACCGCCCCGCTGGTCATGCCCTCGATGAAGAACCGCTGCGCCACCAGGAACAGCAGGGCCATCGGCAGGATGCTGAACACGGACCCGGCCATCATCAGGTCCCACCGGTCTCCGTACTGACCCCGGAACAGGGCGAGCCCGACGGGAAGGGTCCGGAGGGTACTGTCGGGGGTGTTGACGATCAGCTGCCAGAGGAAATTGGACCACTGTGTCAGGAACGTGAGCAAGAAGAGTGTCGCCGAGATCGGCATACAGAGAGGGAGGACCACCTGCCGGAAGATCTGCAGCTCCGATGCTCCGTCGATCTGGGCCGCCTCGATGAGAGAGGTGGGGATGGTCTCGATGTACTGCCTGAGCAGGAAGAGGCCAAAGACGCTGGCCAGGTGGGGGATGATCATTCCCTGCCAGGTGTTGATCCAGCCCAGCTGGCTGATGAGGGCGAACTGGGGAACCATGTAGATCATCCCGGGAACCAGCATGGAGGACAGGAGGAGCGTGAAGATCAGGTTCTTCCCGTAGAACTCCTTCTTGGCGAAGGCATAACCGCCGAGAGTACAGACCAGCACCGTCAGGCCCGCCGAAGCAGCAGCGACGATCAGGCTGTTCTGGAAGAACATGACAAATGGAAAGTCCGGATCTCCGGCCACCTTCTTGAAGTTGTCCAGGGACAATCGGTCCCAGGGGATGGTGAATTGCAGGGCGTCGGCCTGAGGCTTCATGGCCGTTATGAGCATCCAGAAGAATGGCAGCAGAACGACGAATGCCCCGAGGGTCAACCCGGTCAGCATCAGGACCGTCGTCAGTGGCTTCGGCCGGCCCATCAGTCCTCCGACCTCAGAATCCGCATCTGCGCAGCTGTGGTGACGAGAGCCAGGCCGAGGAGCACGAAGCTGATGGCCGCTGCGTATCCGTAGTTACCGCGCTGGAAGTGGCTGAACAGGAAGAAGCCGGCCAGATCGCCCGACCGGACCGTGGTCCCCATGAACGTGGTGCTCGGTCCACCGTTGCCGCCGGTCATGGCGTAGATCTCGGTGAAGGCGTTCAGAGCGGCCATGATTCCCGTGACGCCCATGAAGAAGAAGATCGGCTTCAAGAGGGGCAGTGTGACGTGGCGAAGCTTCTGCCAGGGCGTGCAGCCGTCGATGTCGGCGGCTTCGTAAAGAGACTCGGGGATGTTCTGCAAGGCAGTCAGGAACAGGACCATGCCAAATCCGGCACCCTTCAGGATCATGGCCACGGCGATGGCCGGCAGCAGGGTCAAGGGGTTGCCCAGCAGCCCCTCCGCCGGCAGGAAACTCAGGCCCGCCCAGTTCGAGACCCGATCGAGCAGGCCGTAGTCCGGCGAGTAGATCAGGACCCAGATGATGCCCACCACGAGCATGTCCAGCACGTTGGGCAGGAAGTAGGCGGATCGGAAGAAACCGACGAAGGGCAGCCTGTTGTGCATCAGCAGGGCCAGGGCCAGAGAGAGGCAGACTCCCGTGGGAATCGAAAGGGCCGCATAGGCCGCCGTGGCGGCCAGGGAGTGCCAGAACTCCTTGTCCTGCGTCAGGAGCTTGACGTAGTTCTCCGGCCCGCAGTAGGTCATATCGCCGAAGACATCGTACCAACTGGTGGTCAAGGTCGCCTTGTGGAGCGAGAGGCTGAAGGAATAGAGCACCGGGTAGCCCAGGAACATGAGGAAGACGATCAGGAACGGCGCCAGGAAGGCATACGCCACGATCGTGTCTCTCAGTTTCTTGGACATGCTGGATCGCTAATCGTCGGCCCCGTGAAACTCGATGGTCCCCTGGGATGTGATGGTGATGCGCTGCTGGGACAGAAGCCTGGGATCCTTCTCCGGTACCGGGTCGGGCGGAAGCTCATCGGGGAACAGCTGAACGCCGACCTCGGCCATTGTTCTCTCGACGAAGGCATCATAAGCCTCTTTCCGTCGCTTTTCAGTGAGTTCCTTCACCACTGCTTCCCTGACCTGCTCGAATGGCAGGGATTGCCGGACCTGCTTGACGTGGATCACGTGATATCCGTAGAGGGACCGAACCGATGGGGACGTGATCTGCCCCGGCTGCATCGAGAAGGCAGCCTGCTCGTACTCCTTCACCAGCATCCCCCGGGCGAACCAGCCCAACTCGCCTCCCTTGGCTCCCGTGGCCTTGTCCTCCGACAGCTCCCGGGCCAGGGCGGCGAACTCTTCACCAGCTCTCAGCCTCTCCAGTACTCGACGGCTCTTCCTTTCAGCTTCCGGATCAGGGCGAAGCAGGATGTGGGCACTCAGGACCTGTCCCTTGCCGAATCGGGCGATGTTCTCCTGGTAGAAACGGCGGGCCTCAGCGTCGTCGACCCGAACTCGGCTGTAGCACTCCTGTTGCAGCAGGGTGTCCACCACTTCCCGGTCTCTCAAATAGGCTATCTGGGTACCGTGTGACTCCTGGATTTCCGGTGTCCTGAGAGCAAGCTGAGCCATGCACTCCCGCTGGGCCAGGTTCTGCAACAACAGGTTTCGGCCCTGAGCGTCGGTGAAGATCCGTCGATTCACTTCCTGTTGCGACTTGAGGGCTTGCAGGAACTCCTGGCGGGTGATGTTCACGTTTCCGACCCGAGCAACCACCTCGAGGGGATCCGGATCATCCAGGGCCTCGGGCAGCAGCTGTACAGGAGCGATGCGATGACACTCGTCCAGGAGAGAACGAAACAGGATCTTCTCTCGATGGCCCTGCAGCTCCCTGTGCAGCGAATCCCGGACCTCCTCAAAGCTGAGCTGACGCTCCGGTCTGTAGCCTTCGACCAGGAACAGCCGCCACCCAGAAGCAGTCAAGTAGGGCTCGCTCAACCGGCCTGACGGCTGGGACTTGAGAAAGTGCCAGAGCTGGGCCGGGACCGAGCCGAGGAAGATCCGGCCCGCCTCCTGGACCCGGGATCTGAACGGCTCTTGAAGCGCTGCCAGCCCACCGGCCTCCCGGGCAGCTGCCAGGAAGTCTCGGGCATCCTGCTCTCCCGACGCCGTGACTGACCTTATTTCCAGAGACTCCCGCTCCCGGAACAGGCTGCTTCGTTTGGCATACTCCTGCCGGAGCAGGTCCTCGGTCAGAGGCGGCTCCAGTGACTTTCGCCGGTCGTAGACGAGACGGGCCAGCGCCTCCCGCAGCCGGGGCTGGACGCGGGCGAGCACCGCAGGGTTGCGGTCGTAGCCCTTGTTCCTTCCGGCGGCCAGGAGCCCACGAAATCGAACCAGCTCCCGGAGGTAGTTTCGCTGGCCTTTCTTCTGCAAGTCCACCGGGCTTCGCTGAAACATCCGATCGAACTCTCCCCGGTTGATCGCCTCGCCGGCGATCACGGCCAGGGTGTCGGCAGGGGATGTGGACGAGACCGTCGGGGGCGCTCCCATCAAGGCGGGAACCAGACTCAAGGCCGTGATGCTGAGGGCTCTTTGGATGCGGCTTCTCACGGGCCGCGATTATATCAGACTTCGCTCTCCCCGGCGGCCTCAAACCCCGCCGGTCCGCCCAGCCCCCGCAGGACCTGAACGGAGCAGGCGAAGCCGCCTGGCCGGTAGTAGAACCGATCCAGCTGCTCCACCAGCGCCTCGACGGATTCTGATCGTGCCAGCATCAGTACGCTCCCTGCCTCGGATCGACTCGTTGGGCGAGCACAGAGCGCCCCTTCGAGTTTCTCCGCCAGGCGGCAGAGCCGGCCAGCAGGAGTCTTCGGATCCACTCTGGCCCCGGCCTGAGCCATCTGCTCCATCAGGCCCCTCAGGTCCCCGGCCTCGAGTGCATCAGCGCCAGCACGGACGGAGTGATTCTCGGAGCAGACAAACCGGGCGGCCCGGGCATGCCGCGGTTCCAGCGCCTCCACGTCGGCGTCGGCCACATCCAGAAAGCTCTCCACACCGGGACGGTTCTTCCGGATTTGGCCCAGGGTCCGGAACAGCATATCCTCTTGCTGTTGCAGGTCCGAAACTCCCGTGGGCTGGCGCACCATGGTGTCGCAGAGCAACAGCCGCAGATCGGGAAATTCGAACTTCAGGGTCCGGGTGGTCAGAACCGTGCAATCCACTTCGAGGGCCGCCGCCTCCTGGACAGACAGGGCGGCCAGGGTGATGGGCCGGGTCGTGGTGGTCCCCAGGTAGAGGGACTCTGCCTGCAGGCAGACATCGGACAGATCCGAGGGGGTCAGCTGCTCTCCCATGACACGGCTGATGGCCATCGCGAATGCGAGCCGCAGGGCCTCCGACGAGGCCAGGCCGGCCATCTCAGGTATGTCACTGTCAACAAGGGCCTCGAATCCTGGCAATTCGAGACCTCGGTGTTCCAGGGCCTCGATTACGCCCGACACGTGATCCGTCCACTCCCAGGTCTTCTGCAGGTTCTCCAGGTTCAGGGCCAATTCGCCTCCTGCCCGGTTCGTCCGAAGGAACGCCCGCCGGTCCGGCCTCCTGGCAAGGGCCATGGAGAGCCGGCACGGCAGCGGCGCCAGGAGGGCCATCCGGCCGTCAGAGGCGGAGGAGTCGCCCAGGAGATGCGCCATGGCAGGCGCCGAGACAAATCCCTCCGGCGGGCGCCGGAAGTGGCGCTGGAAGCTGCCAGAAACCAGGGCGGCCCGACTCGCCCCGATCTGGGACGAGTCGGACTGTGCCGGTTCAGTACTGTTACTGACCACAAGTCGGCAGCGTCAGCGTCCTGCTGCTCGAAGCCGACAGCAGGTAAGCCCGCCCCCTCTCGATGGGGAAGGCCTGGGGAGTCAGGCCCGGCAGGTAGACGTCGAACTTCCCTTCCGTGGGGTTGTAACGGGCTATGTAGGTCGAGCCGGATCGCTCGGCCAGGGTGGCCGCGTCTTCCCTGGAGGGCGCTCCACGGGGGTAGGCGACGATGTTCGTGCCCTTGTCCAGCTCGCGGAAGAGGCCTGAACTCTGCCAGGCCCGGCCGATGAAGGGCAGGGACGCCCCAGGCTTCTGTCTCGAGATCAGGTAGCCCTCATTACCCTGGATCTCGAAGGGCGGGATTCCCAGACCGGCGTGCCAGACCGTGAACGACATGTTGCCGTCCTCTCCGGCCGCGACTCGTATCACAACGGGCGAGCCGGTGGCCTGGGCCAGATCCTGTGCCGTGTAGGCCGGCGTGGTCCTGGGTGTAACGGGAACCGCAATCAGGTCGAGGCCCCGGATCAGGTCCAGACTGATCGACTGGGTCGAGCTCGGATCCAGGTTGATGCTGAGCAGGTCCGGCTCCGATTGGTCGTTGCCGTCATCCACGAGGAGCGAGAAGATCAGCTCCCGTTCATCGTCCTGGCCAAAGTCAGGCGCCACGAAGGTGGTCTGGGAAGAGAAGGGATCCGAGAAGACCACCGTCGGTCCCGCCACCTGTTCCCACCGGTACTGCACAGTGCCCGTGGCATTCTGGCCTTGGTCAAAGGAGCCACTGCCGTCGAGGCGGATCGTTTCGCAGATACCCACGTTGGTCTTACCCGTGAGCACCGTGGCCTCCGCGATGGGAACCCCGTTCACGCTCGAGTCGACCCGGACCCGAATAAACCGGACCACCTCGACACCCGTGGCCGTGCCGTCAGCGTTCAGTTCGACCAGACGACCCTCGAAGACATGGACGCGGGAGGTGGTCGGGGTGAACTGCACCTGGCTGACGAGAGAGGATGTATTCTCCGTCCCCGTCGTCAAGGCCACCGTCGGGCCGGCTATCTGAGTGAACACATAGCTCAGGAGCTGGCTACCAGCAGTCACCTCCGGATCGATCGCCGTGGCGGTCAGTGTCACCGTGGTCAGTGTCGTCACGACCAGGGAGTTGGGCTTGCCTTCCCGGAAGTCCTCTCCAAAGTCCTCACCCGTGGTCGTCGACGGAGCCGTGGCCTCCAGGCTGAGACGAGGCACGGTGTTGCCGGCCTCGACAACGATGGCTGAGCCGCGAGATGGGCGACTGCTGGCGCCGTCAGGATCAGTGACCACCAGCTCGAAGTTGTAGAGCCCTCCCGTGGTGGCCTGGAATGAAGGCTGGCCGTCGGTGTCGGAGGGAGCCAGCGCCACCGGCTCCCCGGACAGCTGCGTCCAGGCGTAGGTGATCTGACCCACATCCTCCGGATCGAAGGAGAAGGATCCGTCCAGGGTGATCACGTCGTCGACGGTGAAGGTCAGCACAGGCGTGGCCAAGGAGGAGACGCGCCCCCCAGTGGCGTCCCGGATACGGAAGTCAGCCGTCGGCGGCGCGTTGTCGTTGCGGATCGAGACGGCGATGTTTACCCGGCTGGGCTGGCTCTGGAACTTGCCGTTGTCCACCACCAGATCGAAGCTGAACACACCGGGCCTATCGGGAACGAATGTGGGCAGGGCGGTGTCGGCCAGGTTCAACAGGGCCGTCGCAGCTGAACCTGAGGGGGCGCTTGCCAGCGTCCACTGGTAGGTCAGAGGACGGGGTAGACCGTTGGGCCTGGGTGAATCGGAACTCTCCCGGCCATCGAGGCGGATGAAGGCCTGCCTGGTTCCCAGCACGTCGGGCACATCAGCCTGAATCGTCACTGTTGGAGACGTCTGGACAACGGTGACAGCCACGGCCCGGTCGATGCCGGCATTGGCATTGGGCATGATGTTGACAGGGTCGAGAGCCACGATGCGCAGGAGCTTGTTACGAGACTGGCCGAGGCTGTCGGAGACGGTCAAGCGCAGGACGTAGAGGCCGGAGTCCTTGATGAACCCCTCCGTGTCCTTGTCGGTACTGAACTGAATACGAGTCTGAGCGGAAGTGGGAGCGGAGAACAGGTTTCCTGAAGTCCGGGTACTTGCGGTCGGCTTCTCCAGAAGCTCCCACTGATAGGTGATGGGATCCCCGTTGGCGTCTCTGGAGCCCCGGGCATCGAGGGTGATTGCATCTGTGGTCCTGTCCGCGGGCAATCCGCTGACGGGGTTGGGCAACAGGAACTGTCTGTCCGGTCCTGTCTCGGGAATGGGCGCCACGTTGGTGATACGGACCTGGGCATCGGCGGTGGAGGATCGGCTGGTCGGGTCGGTCACGGTCAGGCGGAACACGTAAAGGCCGGCCTGAGTGGCCCGATAGGTGGTGACCGACTCAGTGGAGGAGAAGGAGGCGGATCCTGGAGGCTGTGTCACGAAGCTCCACTGGTAAGTGAGAGTATCGCCAGCATCGGGATCCGCGGAAGAGCTGCCATCGAGGCGAACCAGCTGCGGACCGCCCAGGTTCTGGCCCACGAGCCGGACGGTGGCGACGGGCGTCCGTCCTTCCGTCAGGGCGATACGAGCCAGAGTGTCCCCAGTGGTGGAGTTCGTCAGGACCAAGGTGTACGTGGTGCCCGGCAGGAGCGTCACGTCATCGAAATTGACGGCCTGGTTCTGAATGGTCCCGTTGTGGGTGGAGACCACGTTGCTGCCGTCCAGAACCTGCAAGGTGACGGCCGTCCCGTCGGCAAGAGTGCTCGGAATGCCTGCGATGATGATGGCTGCCTGCACGCCGGTTGACTGGGCATCACGATCGTTGTCGACACTGAAGCCGCCAAGGGCATCGTCTGGAGTCAAGACGATGGCTGGGGGCTGGGCCGACGCGGTTGCCGCCGCACCCACGACCCGGACCCTCAGGTTCTTGCTATCGATGAAGAAGAGGTTCCGCTGACCATCCACAGCCAGGGCTGCCGGTTCGTTGAGTTTGGCCAGGCCCGCGGGACCGGCATCGCCGGAGTATCCCTGTTGTCCCGTGCCAGCCAAGTTGGAGATGTCTCCGCTCGGATCGATCTGCCGGATTCGATGCACCACTTCATCGGAGGCATAACCGAACCGTGCCGAGTCGAACTCGATGCCTGCCAGTTCGTTGAAGAGCGCCGCCGTGGCAGGACCGCCGTCGCCGGTGGAGCCCTTGGCTCCCGTGCCAGCGACGGTGGAGATCACACCTGTTTGAGCGTTGACCTTCCGCACCTTCCTGCTGCCCTCATCGAGGATGAGCAGGTTGCCGTCGCGGTCGAATGCGAGGCGCGTCGGATCGTTCAGAGTCGCTCCAACGGCCACCTGGCCGTCGCCGGTGGAGCCGGGGAAACCGGTTCCTGCGATGGTGTCGATGGTCCCGGAGCGAATGCGGCGGATGCGGTGGTTACCCGTGTCGGCGATGTAGATGGTCCCGTTAGCCGCCTGCAGGACATCGTGAGGCTCGTTGAGCCCCGCCTGGGTCGCCAGGCCTCCGTCGCCGGAGAAGGTTCCGAAACAGAAGGGGTTGTCCTGCTCGTGGGCGCCGCCGGCGATGGTGTTCACGTTACCCGTCGCCAGGAGGACCTCCCGGATCCGGTGGTTCTTCGTGTCAGCGATGAGAAGGTTGTTGTTGCTCCCGATGGAGATGCCTTCAGGAGCCCCGAACTTCGCCGAAGTGGCCGGTCCGCCATCGCCTGAGAAGCCCGCGTTTCCGCTGCTGTTCTGGTTCTGTACTGCCGTCTTGTTGTTGCTCGAAGTGCCGATGGGGGGGCCGGCGACGGTCCTGACCCGTCCGTCCGTATCGACCCGCCTCACCCGGCTATTGAAGTTCCCCTCCAAGAAGTAGAGGCGGCCCAGACTATCGATAGCCACGTCCTCGAGGGAGTCGCCGGAGCCGAGGAATGTGGCATCAGCCGGAGTCGCTTCCCCGAAGCTATTCTGGCGGCTCATGGCCCCGACGGCGGTATCGATGATCGGCCCCAGGCTGTCCTTGTCCCGGGCATCGACGAGAACGTCGTCGAAGGTCGTCGCTGAGAATGCATCCGTCGCCGTCAGGCGGAATGTGTACAGTCCGACTGAGGGCAGGCTGACCCGCATCGTCTGCTGTGTCTCGATAGCCAGGGACTCGACGGAGGGTCCTGACACCTGACTCCACTGCTTGGTGAAGCTGTCCCCGTCAGGATCCGAAGCTGTCGCGAAGAAAGAGACCTTCCGCTCCGCCGCGACGATCCGATCCGGGCCCGCATCGACCTCGGGAGGCTGATTGCTCGAGGGAGCCGTCACGGTCAGGATGTTGTTCGATATCTGGACGTCGTTGCTCCTGTTGGGGTCCGTTACTCCCGTCACGTTCTCCTGCACCTGCTGGATGAGCCTGTAGGTACCCGGGGCCTGGCTTCTGGGAATGGTGACTCCCAGGATGCCCGTGGACGTCTCCCCCGAGCCGAGGGAACTGGAGGAGATGAACTGGGAGTTCAGGAACGCGGCGCCCGTGTCCGTCGTCGCCCCTGAGTCTGCCAGGGAGTAACGGATCGAGAAGAACGTGACTGCCCGATTCGAAATCGTCCCGGAGGGTCCCGACGGCAGGCCGGTGGCGGTGATCGAGTAGGGCACGGAGACGGAGAATCCGGCCGCCACAGTCGATGTGGCCACGGCGAAGGGAGAGATGGAGAGGTCGATCAGCTCGTCGAAGCTGGTGGTGATCGTCAGGCTGCTGGAGGAGATGAACAGGTTGTTCGTCTCGCTGGTCTCTGCCACGGTGTTCGTCCGGTCGGCTGCTCCGGCCACGAAGGCGTCTCCGAAGACCGCGGAGGAGCCGGGGTTGCCGGTTCCCGTCCGGTCGACTGCCACGGCCAGGAAGTAGGTACCAGGATTCGCAAAGTTGCCAGGATTGATGGTCCGGGTCTCCGTGACCCGCTGCCCCGGTTCCACGGACTGGTTCACAGTCGAGAGCGGGAAGAATTCGTACTTGTCGAATTGCCTCTGCTGCAGCATGAGAATCTCTGTACTGACAAACAGGTTCTTGAAGCGGGTCTTGGGATCCGGTGCGTCGTAGGCCAGTTCGAATGTCAGTGTCACTGGCTGCTCCTGGGCCACGGAAGAGACGCTCTGGGTCAGGCTGCCAACGGACAGGTCGATGAGCGACGGACCGAAGGCCGTCGTCCGGGAGGCGACCCGGATGTTGTTCGATCGGTCCCCATCGGCGAAGGACTGATTCGGGTCCAGGACACCAATGAGCCAGTACTGGCCGGAGGGCAATGCCCGGAGATGGCCAGCGTCGAATGCGAGGTAGGCCGTCTCACCGGGCTTGACGGAAGTGAAGTAGGTCCCGGTCCCGACGGCTCGGTCGACCTCCAGGTCGAGAGTCGTATCGTTGGACAGATAGGCCGCAATGGAGATCCCGGACCGGGAGGGGAACGCCGTCGAGGGGGCCGTGTATTTGAAGGTGGCCGTGATGGGCAGCGCCTCCCCGGGGCTGAAAGTGCCGCGCGTGGCCTCGAAGGCCAGCAGGGACAGGTCGGTCTGCGCCGGCGCGATGCCGACGGCCGCCGAACTCACCGCCACGTTGTTGGTCTCATCGATCTCGGGGATCAGCTTCCGTGGATCCAGCTCCCCGATGAAGAAGTAGGCTCCCGGAGAGACTGCAGCGGGGATCGGCAGCTCCACCGTCTTCTGGACCTGGCCAGGGTCGATGTTGAAGCTGGCCCGCCCCAAGGAGGGGTCCCGGAAGGTCTCCAGGGTCCGATCCTGAGAGAGGTAGCCCTGGACCTCGACGGAGGACAGGGAACCGACCCCAGAAGGCGCAACAAACCTGGCGGTCACGCTCAGGGCGACCGTGTCTCCCACGGAGAGGGACGGATTCAGGCTGACGACGGCGTCGGCGATCAGGTCCACCACGGGGGCGCCAATGGTGATCGGAATGCTCCGGACATTGTTGTTCTCGTCGGCCTCGTTGACCTGATTGGACCGGTCAGCGATGACGAAGAGGGTGTAGCTTCCGGCGACCGTCCTGGCGGGAATCAGGAAGTTGGGGTTGAGGGTCTGGTCTTGATTCACCAGTGCCGACAGAGACAGACCTCCCGACAGAGGGGTATCTCTGAATGTGTCCAGGACACCGTCCTCCGACAGGAAACCGTCAATCCGGTAGCTCTGGAAGGTCCCGGATCGGGAGGGGTCGGAATCCACGATCCTGAAGGTAATGGTCGTCGGCACGGTCTGGAGCGGACCCGTGGCGGTGATGGGACTGGTAAAGGCCGTGATCTGGTGATCGATCACCGGCGCCGTGAGGGTGATGGGACTTGGGAACAGCAGGACGTCATTGCCGGGATTCGCATCCACCCGGGCCGTACCGCTCTGGGGGCGGGCCTTCGCGAACATCCGGTACACTCCGGGTTGAATCGTGGAAGAGAAGTTCAGCGTGGAGCTGACCGTGACAGTCTCGTTGGGCTCGACTGTGCTACTGAAAAGACTGCCGGGGCTTTCATCATCGGAGGAGAGAATGTTGTCGCGAGACAGGAATATCTCGGCCTTCAGGAACTGATCGACGAAGAGGCTGGTAGGCGTCGAATAGCCGATGCTGGCTGTCACGGGCATGCTGCTGTTGACGGAGGTGACCGTCACCGAAGGCGTCACGGAGATCATCCGTATGTCGAAAGCCGGTGTGGTCACCGTGATGGGACGAAGGCCGATCACGTTGTTCGCCTCGTCGGTCTCGGAGATCGCGTTATCGGTATCGATTTCCAGAAACAGGGAGTAGGTCCCGGCCTTGACTTTCCTGGGGATACTGATGTTGACCAGCTGACCCCGGACCTGGCCGATCACGTGTTCCTGGTTCGGCCCGTCGAGCGGCGTATCCGATGACCTGTCCAGAATGCTGTCCTGGGACAGGTAGAACTTCACACGGGAGTTGAAGGTTCCCTGGCCGCCTGAGGAATCGACGACGGTGACAGCGTAGGTCGTGGGCAAGAGGGAATCAGGCGACACGGTGGAAAGGCCAGCCTGGAAGTTGACGATCCGGGCATCGAGGGTGCTGGCAGCCACCTGTATCAACCCGACGCTGCGGATCTCGTTGTTGGTCAGGTTCGTCTCGGCCACACAGTTCTGGTGATCTACCCGGGCAAAGAGGAAGTAGAAGCCCGGCTCGACCTTGGGCGAGGCGGTTCGGAGATCCAGGGCCGGTGTCACAACCACGGGACTGCCGGTTGACAGGTTTACCGTTCTGTCCCCCAGACGGATTGCCAGAGCAGGATCGAGGCTGGCGAACTCCGAGAGGTAGAACCGGAGCTCGGCGTTATTGAGAGGCGCTGGAATGCCGGGTTGGGCATCGAGCTGAATCGCCAGGGTGAGTCCGATGGAGCCGTTGACCGAGACCACGGAAGGTACAGCAAGAGACACGGGACGGATGTCGACCCGGGACTGGGTGAGGGTGATCCCGTAGCCCCCGAAGTCATTGGCCCCGTTGGAGTCCTGGACCCGGACGAAGTAGGTCCCGGACGTCAGGATGTTGATGAAGTTCTCATTCGCCGTGCCCGACGTGGTCACGTCTCCGAGTATCCGGCTGCCGTCCTGATCCAGGACCTCGAACTTGAAGTTCCGGGATGCGAGAGACCGGAACCGGGCGTGGACCAGGGTACCGGCGCTGGCCTGGAAACGGTAGGCATCGACGTCGCCGGGGAAGTCGATGTTGCCCAGCCGCTCCACGCCGTAGACGAGGTTCTCCTGAGGGTCCCGTGTGTTCTGGGGGAAATTTGGGTGGTCGTCGGGAGGCCTGAAGAGGACGATCTGGTTGCTCGAAACCGTGATGTTGTTGCCCCTGTTCCCATCGGTATCGGAAGAGGAGTTGGGCGAGATGACGGCGATGATGAAGTTGCTGCCCGGCGCCACGAGCTGGGGTGCGAAAAACGTACGGGACTCTCCAAAGGTCTCGTTTGGCTGGTAGTTCCGGACGGCGGTGGCGTTGTTGATCAACAGATCCCCGTCGTCCTTCACCCCATCCCGGGAGTAGAAGAACTGGATCCGGGTAGAGATCTGGGGGAACTCTCCTGCCGGAACCGAGTACCGTGCCACATAGGTGACCTGAACGGACTGGGTGACGGAGGTTGTGGCCGTCAGGGACGACAGGGACAGGACCTGCAGGTCCGTGGGGTTGGCAAGGATCGAGACCGTCCCGGCAGATGCCAGTTCGTTGTTGTCCTCGTTGACTTCTGGCACGGATTCCGATTGATCGATCTTCCCCAGGATGAAGTACGAGCCCGGCTCCAGAGTGGAGGGGACTGTCCCGTTACTCTGCTGCCCGATGGTGGTTCTGACAGCGTGGTTGCTCACGGAAGGTACCACCAGATCCACGTCATCGCTGGATGGAACCTGATCCCTGGAAAGGCTCAGCTTGACGGAATAGGATACGTTCTGGAACTGTCCCGGAGGGCCGTCATAGATGGCCGTGAACGTGACGGGCAGTGTGGAAAACGCAGCCGTGGTGGGGACCAGGCTGCTCAGGCTCAGGAGCCGCAAGTCCAGGGGGTTGGCCAAGACCGCCACGCCACTCGGATTGAGGATCACGTTGTTGTTCTCGTTGGCCTCCCGGATCGCTCCGTTGGGGCTGCCCGAGGAGGGCTGGTCGAGAACGGCGCCCAGGAAGTAGGTCCGGGGCGCCAGGGTGGCCTGAAGATTGGGAGACCTCTGCTGACCCGTCTGCTGCTGAGCCGTCATGGTGGGGAACGCCGTGTCGATCAGCAGAGCCGTGTTGACATCGAGAAACGTGGAACTCGTGGACAGGTAGAGCTTAATGGCCGGGAACTTGGTCGGTCCCTGCGGGTTCCCGGTCACGTGGTCGACGACAAACGTCAAGGGCAGGACAGAGGCTGCGCTGGTGGTGGAGACCAGGGGTGTGACGGAGACCATGACCAGATCGAAGCTCGGAGTCGTCAGGGTCACCTGGTTCGTCGATGCCAGAACCTGATTGTTCTCGTTGGCCTCCGGGATCTGGGTGTTGGAATCCATGTTACCCAGGACGAAGTAGCTACCGATCGGAACGGCGGAGGGGATCGCGAAGGCGACTGTCCGGGTCGTCGCTGTTTGAGGGTTCTGACTCGAGCTGCGACTGCCCAGGCTGAAGTCTGTCTGTGTGTCCAGCGATCCATCGGACGAGAGGTAGAACTCGACCCGGAACGAAGGATTCTGGAAGTTGGCTGAGGGAGCGTCGTACCGGGTCACATAGGTGACAGGCAAGGTCTGGTCCACTGGAAGCGGTCCTGTATCCACCACGACCGAATCGAGGAGCAGGTCGATGACCGGCGCCGTCACCGTGAATGTAGCCAGGCCGGTCGTGAAGTTCGCCGGGAAGCTTCCGCCGGAGTTCACGAAGCCGAATGCCTGACCCCGCAGCGTGGCCTGTCCCGGTGTGGCTGTCAGGCTGTAGCGAACAGTGATATCCAGGTTCGCTGAGCCTCCCGGGTCCACCTGAACCGAGCCTCCCGTGAGGAACCCGGTGCTCAAGGCACCCTCGGGGCTCGTGATGGAGACGCCGGTGATCGTCAGGGTCACGCTCCCGGAGTTGGTCACGGACATGATCCCCGTCGTGTCGCTCTGCCCCGGTGGAACCGAAGCCGGCAACTGGTCGATCGAGTTGAGAGTCAGGGCTGGCTGGGCAAGGGCCGTTGCGGAGAGGCCGGGGAGCCCAAAGAGCATTGTGGCGAGCAGAATGGTGGCGAAGGAACGGTTCTTGATTACGTTGATTTGCAAGGGAACACCTCCAGGGGTGAAGTTCATTCAAACACCAGGCCACACCAGGGTCCAAATGTTTTACCTCTCCCAGGCAGAATTGTCAGCCATTCCCGGGCAAGCGGCGGCACCGTGGGGGGCCCATTCTGCCCTGATCGCCGCAAAACTGTGCACTTAACGGGGCATGATCGGGTGGATCTGTCCATCAGAGCCCTCTGGCCACCATCAGGGAACCTGACTCGTACCGGCGGAGGCCGGCCTGGAAAACGACCCTGCCTACCAGAAGGCTCGTAGTGGC
Organism: Candidatus Cloacimonadota bacterium; assembly: GCA_021772705.1. Taxonomy (GTDB): domain Bacteria; phylum Muiribacteriota; class UBA6191; order JACPRK01; family JACPRK01; genus OFTM100. Next base: position 25,307 of record JAJFLN010000197.1, read on the forward strand.
GGCAACCGTCAGCAGCAGCAGACCGGGTAGCGAGAAATCCCGGATCAGCTCCACCGGCAGATGGGTCATGAAGCCCGCAGGCACCGCCGTGTAGAGCACGAACCTTGTCCATCCCGAGAAGATTCCCGGAGGATAGAGCGAGAAGGTCACCAGGGCATTGGAGAGAAGCTCTGCCAGCCCTTCGGCGGAACCGATGAAGAACGACAGGGACTGGGTCGCCAGGAAGAAACCGAGCATCACCGTGGCGCCCAGGACGATGACGGAGCCGAAGATCGCCCAGCCGAAGGCAGATGTGTCACCCACGATGGCGTAGAGGGTGATGCCGAAGAGCAGGTCACCGTAGGCGGCGACGTTCATGCCGCTGACCAGCAAGTTGAGCATGGGATCAGGAGGCATGGACAGCACGGCATCGAGCTGTCCGTGAGAGATCTGGCGAGCCAGATGGAGCACGTTGCCGAAGAGGCCGACGCAGAGACCGAAAGCAGAAGTCCCGACGGCATAGAGCAGCAGCATGTCCTGCATCTTCCATTCCCCCAGACTGCCGAACCGCTCGAAGATCGCCCACCAGAAGAACAGGAGGAACAGATCGTTCAGGGCCATGAACAGGATCTGGGACAGGAAGCTCCACCTGTACTCCATGGCTGCCTTCAGCTGGATACCAGCCATCAGCAGAGTGAACCGAACCGGATCCGTACCTGCCATGCTGTCTACAGAGCGACGGTTGCTGTCAGACTCATGGCCTCATGGCCTGGCGGCCCGCCTGACAAGTTCACATGCCCTGCCCCGTTCGGCTCGATCCTGTCGAGGGCCAGGCGTAATGCCGCCAGAGGCCCTCGAAGGCTCGGGCCGAAGGGGGGTGACGTAAGTGCGGTGGTCCTAACGCTTCCTTCCTTATCCGTTCGTGCCGAGCTTGTCGAGGCACAGAACGTCGTTTCGCGGACCGGCCCCTCTCCTGAGCTTGCCGAAGGGTCAGACGATATGGCCGCCCGCTCCATTCATCCCCCCTTCGACGTGGCTCAGGACATGCTTCGGCGTCGCTCAGGACATGCTTCGACAGGCTCAGGACGAACGGATCGGGAAAACTCGGCCATTCAGTCGTCCTGGATGCGGGCATCCATAGTGGGGCGAACGGTTTTATGGACAGGCATCATATGCAAAGGAAACAGCGGACCACCACATAAGGGCGTCTCCGAGGTCACCACGCTAATCGGCGACCAGGGTTGTCCCGGCACGGCCGTCGAGGGACTCGTTCATCTTTTCCAGGCTGGTGATGACAGCCCGCTTCCCGCCCCAGTCGAGGAACTGGATGCAGGCCTGCACCTTGGGGCCCATGGAGCCTTCAGGAAACTGCCCGGCGCGGACGAACTTCCAGGCTTCCGAGACCGTCAAGCGATCGAATGCTTGCTCTGTCGGCTTCCCGTAGTCGATGCAGACCTTCTCCACGCCGGTCTGAACTAAGAAGGTGTCGGCACCGATATTGTGAGCCAGCAAGGCCGAGCCGAAGTCCTTGTCGATGACGGCGGCCCTGCCGGACAGACGGCCGTCAGAGTAGCGGGTCACCGGTATGCCTCCCCCGCCGGCGGCGATGACGATGAAGCCGGCCTCGACGAGGGTCCGTATGGCGTCTCTCTCGACGATCTCCAGCGGCCTCGGCGAAGCCACGACGCGGCGCCAGCCTCGGCCGGAATCCTCCACCATGTCCCAGCCCTCGTTGTGCATCCTGAGAAGGGCGTCGCCATGGGAGTAGAAGGAGCCAATGGGCTTGGTCGGGTTCTCGAAGGCGGGATCGTCGGGATCGACCACGGACTGAGTCACCACGGTGACCACCTGTCTCTTCAGTCCTCGCTTCAGCAGTTCATTGCCCAGGCACTGCTGGATCTGATAGCCGATGGCCCCCTGAGTATCGGCACCACAGCTATCGAGGGGGACATCGTGCAGCTTGCCCCGGGACATCTCGGATCTGAGGAGGATGAACCCCACCTGAGGTCCGTTTCCGTGGGTGATGACCACTCGCCACCCATCGGCGATCAGATCGGCGATGTGCTGACAGGTCTCCCGTATGGCGGACCACTGGGCGGGAACGCTCTGAGCATCCTTGCTGCGAATGATCGAGTTTCCACCGATGGCAACCACCACGGTGCCCTTGCTCCCCGATACGTTCACTCTCCGCCTCCCCGGATATGTTCGAGGACCATCAGGGGCGTCCCCCCATGGTCAACGCCATCAGGGCCTTCACGGTGTGGAGCCGGTTCTCGGCCTGATCGAAGACGATTGACTGAGGACCATCGATGACGGAGTCCGAGACCTCACTGCCTCGGTCCGCCGGCAGAGGGTGCATGTAGACAGCATCCCTGGCGGCGAGCTTCATCCGCTTATCGTTGCAGATCCAGTCCCGGTACTGATCGAGCAATGCCATCCCTTGCTTCTTCTTCTCTTCCTCCGGCACACCCTGGTCCTGGAGGAACTGGTGGCAGCCCCAGGACTTGGGATAGACCACGTCGGCATCCTCGAACGCCTCGTCCATGTCATGGACGATCTTGATCTTGGAGCCTGCGTGTTCGGCGAAGGCATTGGCCTTCTCCATCGTGTGCGGCATCAGGTAGAACTCCTTGGGATAGGCCAAGGTGAGCTCGATCCCGAACCGGGGAAGAAGCCAGGCCAGCCCCTGGGCCACTGAGAGCGGCCGGGCGTAGGAGGGGGCATAGGTCCAGCTGGCCGTGACCTTCAACCCCCGGGTGTTGGTGCCGAACTTCTCCCGGATGGTCATGATGTCAGCGATGGTCTGACAGGGATGATCCACGTCGCACTGGAGGCTGATGACCGGAATGTCGGCGTGCTTCGCCACGTCCCGAATGTACTGGTTGCCCATGCCGTAGAAGCAGTTGCGAATTCCGATGCCATGGCCGTAGCGGGACAGGACCTTACCCGTGTCCTTCGGCGTCTCTCCATGGGATATCTGCATTTTGTCGGGAGTCAGATCATGGGCATGACCACCGAGCTGGGTCATCCCGGCCTCCGTGGAGTTCCGGGTCCGGGTCGACTGCTCGAAGAACATCATGAACAGGGTCTTGTCCCTCAGCAACCGATGAGGAATGCCGAGGGCGAAGTTGCGCTTCAGATCGGCTGCCACGTCCAGCACCGTGTCGAGCTCCTCCCGGGTCCAATCAGGAGTTTCGATCCAGTCCTTTCCTCGCATCAATGTCTGCATGGTTCCTCCGGGTATCAGGCGTCATTCTTCAGACTTCAGGCGCCAAGAGATTCTTGTGGGATGCCGCTTCGGTTGCACTCGCCGCGAGCGAACCTCGCAGTCGAGACGACCGCCTACTTCTTCCGGGCTGGCTTCTTCCGGGCCGGCTTCTTGGCGGGCTTCTTCCCAGGCTTCTTGGCCGTCCTGGCCGGGGTCTTCTTCGCCGGCTTGCCGCTGTCCGACAGGCGGGCGAGTATGGTCTGCGGAATGGCGGCGTAGAACACGGTCGCGTCGACCAGATCCTTGACCTCCACGTACTCCTCCGTGGTGTGGGCCAGGATCTCGTTGGCCGGGCCAAAGCCGATCGACGGGATACCCAGACGTCCCATGGTCGCCGAGGCGTTGGTTCCGAAGATCCAGTGATGGACCTTCGGCTTCTTGTTCAGCGCCACGGCGCCAGCATCGACGGCAGCCTGGCACAGAAGGTCCTGTTCCGGAAGCTCCCATGAGGGGAAGTACTTCTCCTGCTTCACCTTCTTGCCGGTCCAGCAGACGGCCTCGTACTCGAGGATCTCGATGGTGGCGTTGGCATCCTTGAAAGCGGGCAGCGCGGCAATCTGTTCCCGAGCGAACTCCTTGGTCTCACCGGTGGTGAGGCGCCGATCGAGATAGATGGTGCACTCATCGGGGACGGCATTGAGACTGGGGGTGGAACACTCAATCTTGCTGACCACCACTGTTCCCTTACCGAGGAAACCCGGGCTCTTGAGCTTGTTGTTCAACCGGGCGATCTGGTCCACCAACTTGTTCATGCGGTACACAGCATTGACGCCCTGTTCGGGCATGGAGGCATGGCAGGACCGGCCCTTGGTGACGACCTTCATCTCCACCCGGCCCCGGTGGCCGCGGTAGACCTTCATGTCCGTCGCCTCGGTGATGATCACGTAGTCGGGCTTGATCTTCTCCTTCTGAATCAAATGAAGGAGGCTGAGGCCGTCGCAGGTCTCTTCCTGCACGCTTCCGACGATGTAGAGGGTGTAGTCACCGTCCAGCTTCAGGTCCTTGATCATCTTGCCGGCGTAGACCATGGAGGACATGACGCCCTTCTGATCCGTGGCGCCACGACCGTAGATCTTGCCGTTCTCGAACTTGCCCTTGAATGGATCGTGGGACCAGGCGCTCCGATCGCCGATGAGGACCGTGTCGATGTGGGCATCGATCATGATCTTGGTCTTGCCGT
>JAJFLN010000198.1 GCA_021772705.1 Candidatus Cloacimonadota bacterium
GTGGATGTGGCGCTTGAGGCCAACGAAGACCATCACGTCATAGCCGGTGCTGCAACGAGGTGGGATACGGACGGCCAAGCTGGCGGCTCGCTGGATGGCCTTCTCGGTCTCACTCGAACCAGCCGGTGATGCGGTCCCACCAGCCAGCAATGGTGTCTTCGAAGCTACCCAGGAGCTCCTGGGCCTCCGCGTTTTCCTGAGAAGTTTTCCTCAACAGATCGTCGATCTCGGCCCGCAGCTGCTCGGCTTCCTTGCTCTGCTGATCGCCGACCCCCTTGGCATACGTCTGCAGGGAATCGGAAGCGACCTTCAGGGCAAACCGGGCCCCGCGATACTCACCTTGCTCGACCAGGCTCTGGGCCTCGGCGAGGTTGATCCGGGCTCGCTCAAGTGGCAGGTCCGAGAGTGCGTACTCGAAGATAACGCCCGTCTGGATGGAGGCAAGAGAGGCTCCCGCGATGGCGAGATCGCCATCGGCAATGGCCTTCTTCGCACGCTCGAGCAGCGACATCGCCAGGCCGACGTTGAGCTTGACCTTGGTTTGACGAAGCTTCACGTCGAGGGTCAGTGGCACCGTGCTGGTTTGCACAGCCGTCGCATCCTCAGCGTCCCGCTTGGCCTGCATGACCGGCCCGAGAATCGAGACCTTCTCGAGCTCGTCGTAGATGGGAACGACCAGCGGCTTGACGGCCTCCTCGTCGGTGTATTCGAGGTCGCCGGCGGTGATCTTTGCCTTCACCACGACCTCGGGCATCACCCGCTCCACGATGAGGCCGAGCAGTTGGGCTTGCTCCACGTGGTTGGAAACCTCGTCGCGATCGTCGCTGGCGATCGCCCGGCGCGCCTGGTGGACATGCTTGAGCAGCCTGGCCGCCGCCGTCGAGACGCTGCGCTTCTCGTCGTCAGTGAGATCCCGCTGGTGGTCCATCGACATCTCGGTCGCGATGGACGGAGCCGCTTGCTGGGGCTCGGTACAGAAGACAAGCGATGTCACGAGGCACAGGAGAACAGCGGGAACGAGCAGAGTGGACAGTCTGGTGATCGATTTCATGGCTACCTCCTTTACACGTCGGCTCTTCCTTGAGAGCGGTGCTGGGGCAATTCCTGGGTCTGGGCAGTCCCTCGACCGTCTGCCCCGGTGACGGTCCATTGCTGCCCGGATCAGTCCGTCCAGGTGGTCTAGGCACCCCGGCCGGTCTGGAGCTTGGGCAAGATGATGGTGAGGACGCCGTCCTCTCGGTTGACCTGCATGCGGGCCTCGTCAACTGGCTCGGGGAGCGCCACAGAGCGGTCGAAGTGACCCACCCGGCGCTCCCGGCGCAGAGAGTGTCCGTCAGGCCCGGTCTGCTCGACGGTCTCTTCCCGGCTGCCCGCGATGCGGACCGTCGAATCTTGCACCTCGACGTTTATCCGCGAGCCATCTACTCCGGGCAGGTCGATCCGGACGACGAACCGATCGGGCTCTTCGTCCACGTCGAGGCGGGGCTCGTACAGCTGTTCCTCGGCGAGAACGCCAAAGCGAGGGCTCATCCGGAACCGGTCGAAGGCCCCCTCGAACATCCGGTCGAACCGGCGCTGCATGCGCTGCATTTCCTGGAAGGGGTCCCAGCTATCCCCGTTGAACGGGTCCTCGGGTCCGAAGTCCTTCTGGAGTGCTCTCGCCCTGGCAGGTTGCCCGTACCCGGCTTCCGGTGCGGCCGTTCTGTTAAGTGTCCAGTACAGCGCCGCCGACTGGGCAATGACCACCACGATCAACGCGGAAGTGAAGATCTTCGAGAGCTTCGTCCAGCGATTCGCTTCCTGGGTCATGACGTTTCCTCCTTCACGAGCTGGAGTCGTCTTTGGGTCGAATATTCGAGCCTCTGGGCGGTCCGGTCCAGTCGCGCTCGAACGGCGCAACCAGCCGCGGGCCCGACTCGTGCATCTAGGTCGCCGTCACCCGGACCGACCGCGCCTTGGCGACCTTGTCCTTGGGGAGCCCCGGACATCCAGGGTGCCGTTCCGGTGATGCGCCATGGCCGCCCGCCCCGGCTCGATCTCGCAGGGCAGCGGAGTCGTGCGGGCGAGGTCGTTGAAGACCCGGTCGATCTCACTGCGGAGACTCTCCATTTCTCGGAACGGGCTCCAGATTCTGAGCATTGTGGTTACCTCCTTCCTGAGCATCAGGTTTGCTCCCCACACGAGCGTCGCTCTCGGGACGGCTTCGGTGTGCTCGGGAGGCGTCGTTCCAAACGGCGTGCCAACCCGTTCCGCTTTTACCCCAGGTCCTGACGCATGCCCTTTCAGCAGGACAGTTTCGGCATCGCGCCGCGGATCGTTGAATACCCGATCAGCCCCTGTCCAATTCGCTGACCGTTCAGCGTTGAGGTAGCCCCGTTCAACACTGAAACAGCCCCGTTCGAGGGTGTAACAGGCAAGTTTGGGTTTCCTCGATCCGGCTTGCCCGGCTCTCGACGAACTCTGCAAGCACCGATGCGCTCTCGAGGGGCCGCCAGGTGGAGCCACCTGCCTCCCTCACAGGAAATGGCCTGGAGTTTGCGCCTCGATCGCGTGAGGACGGCTGTGCGGTTTCGGGCCCGACCCGTGGGCTGACGGCACCACTTCTGACGAGTGTCACGCCGCAGCCACGAGGTCGGTAGACTTGACGTCCGGCCTTTGGAGGTCGGGGGGTCTCGTCAACGGGCGAGACTGCCCCGGATGAACCAGACACTGATGGAGGTGAAATCGATGAACCAGTTGAAGACGGTCTTCTGGCTCACCCTGTTGACTCTGCTAACGATGGCCGTGGGGCAAGCCTTGGGTGGCCAGATGGGTCTCATCCTAGCCCTCGCCCTCGCCGTCGTGGGAAACGTCTCGGCCTACTACTTCTCTGACTCGCTCGTGCTCGCCGCCTACAGGGCCCGTGTCGTGTCGCCGGCAGAAGCCCCCGAGCTCCATCGCATCGTCGGAGGACTCTGCAGGACAGCGAACCTGCCGCAGCCTCGGGTCGCTGTCATCGACAGCCCCACGCCCAACGCCTTCGCCACGGGGCGCAATCCCCGGCACGCGGTAGTCGCCGTCACCACGGGGCTGCTCCAGATCCTGGACACAGAAGAGGTGGCGGGCGTACTCGGACATGAGCTGGCGCACGTGAAGAACCGTGACACCCTCATCTCGTCGGTGGCAGCGGTGCTCGCCGGTGCCATCGCCTACGTAGCCAGCATGGCTCAGTGGGCCCTCATGTTCGGCTTCCGCACCGACGACGACGGGGACGGACCTGGCCCCCTGGGCGCCCTGGTCATGGCTCTGCTCGCCCCGCTGGCTGCGACCATCATCCAGGCTGCGGTCAGCCGGTCGAGGGAGTTCATCGCCGATCAGGAAGGGGCTCGTATCTCCGGTCGCCCCCTGGCGCTGGCCAGGGCCCTCCAGAAACTCGACGCGGCAGCCCACCAGATACCGATGAACGCCAGTCCCGCCACAGCCCACATGTTCATCGTCAGTCCGCTCTCTGGCACCACCGTGTCCCGGCTCTTCTCCACCCACCCGTCGACGCAGCAGCGTGTCGAGGCCCTGACCCGGATGGCTCGATCATGACTACCCACCGAAACCCATACGAGATCCTTGGAGTCTCCCGAACGGCATCGTCAAAGGAGATCCGGAGCGCCTACAGGAAGTTGGCGCGCAAGTATCATCCCGACGGCAACGGCAAGGTAGATGAGGAGAAGTTCAAGAGCATCTCCTCGGCCTACGAGATCCTCTCGAAGCCCGAGAAGCGGAAGCTCTACGATGAGTTCGGTGACATCGCTCTGCAACAGGGCTTCGACCCGGAACTCGCCCGGACCATGCGAGACCGTCAGCGGACTCCGCGGCAGGGACCCTCGGTCCGATTCCGGAGAGGACCCTTCGGCTTCGACCCAGGGGATCTCTTCGGTCACTTCGGCGGCACCGCGGAAGACCTCTTCCCGGGCAGTTCGATGGGCCGGCCTGCGGCCCCCCGGGGCATGGTAGCCACCGTCCAACTCGGATTCGTCGAGGCCCTTCGGGGGACCCAGGTACGGCTGCGAATACCGGTGGAAACGGCCTGCGCGCCCTGCCTAGGCACGGGCCGGGTACCGTCGGATCGAAGATCTCCCTGCGCCCGATGTGGCGGCCAGGGCCTGACGTCGACCGAGAAGGATATGAACGTGCGTATCCCCCCGGGAACCGATGACGGCACAGAGCTCAGGGTCCCCGCTCCCGGCGGCACCGGGGGTATGCCGTCGGGCAACGTCGTCATCCGGACCCGGGTCCGTCCTCATCCCTGGTTCCGGCGTCACGGGCTCGATCTCCACCTCACCCTGCCGGTCACTCTCGACGAGGCCTACCGAGGCGCCACAATCGAAGTTCCTGGACCAGACGGTCCGCTGAAGATGAAGGTCCCTCCCTGCTCGAGTTCGGGTCGCAGGCTACGCTTGAGGGGCCAGGGCGTTCGCCGCAAGGGGAAGCGCGGCGACCTCTACGTGAAGATCCAGGTCCGCATGCCTGATCGTCCCGACGACCGCCTCGGGCAAGCCATCCGCGAGAGTAGCCATCTCTACGATGAGCCCGTGCGCAAGGGAGTGAAGCTGTGAGACGACTCCGCGCCGGTCGCCTTCGCGCCGGAGACGGCGACACCCGGAGGTCCGCAGGCTCCGAGTTCCGGTAGCGGATCACTCGCTCGGTCGCGGGCAAGCGTAGGCCCGGTGAGACCTCCATTCGCAAGCTGGTCAAGGGGCTGAACCTGGTCGGCTATCCTCGTGGCCACCCTCGGATCGAGAATGCGGAGTCACTCCGGCAGCGAGCCGGCGCCAGCTTCGTCATCGGAACCACGCCGAATGACGAGGGCCAGTCCCGATTCGAGGTCTACCTCCACGGGCTGACCCCTCCGTTCCCGATAGAGGAGGGCCGGGCCTACCGTCTTTCGGTGCCGACGAGGCCAGCAGGCCGAGCAGCACGGCGAGAGGCAAGCGGTGAAGGAGACCGCACGCCGGTGGCGGAACACCCACTTCGCTGTGCCGTCGGTTGTCGGTTGGGTCACTTGTTCCCTCGGTTTCGCGAGAGCCCATGTAGGGCAGTGTCCACCACGGCAACAGTGGCCACCGGTGGCACCGGCAATTCTGCAACACCATCATGGAAGCTCAGGTTTACCGGGTCCAGTTGTTGGTACCCGGGAACCCAGCACCAGTGTTTCTCAAGGTCGAAGACGGCTCAAACATCGAATTCGGAGGCGAGCGAACTGGCCTCATCGAACCAGCATGTACGCTCCTCGTCACTGAGGATCTCCTTCAGGCCCCTTCGGATGTAGTCGAGGTCCAGCTTCTCCTGCTGTACTTGCAGAATCGACTCGATGTCGGCCTTGTCCTTCGTACGGAAGAAGAGCATCTTGAAGAGTATCAGGTCCTCAGGGGACCAGAACCAGACGAGAGCGTTCCCCAGCTGAACACGCACTCTTCTGGGCCGGGCCCAGTCGTACAGAGGCAGATCGGGCAAGAACACGTCCACACGGATTGTCTCGACCTCCACTGCGAAGTAACCGGACTTGTCGAGCTGCCACCGGCACATGTCTCTCTCGACGACGCCTCCAATCCGCTCGAAGAGTTGAAAGAGCCCCTCCAGACTTGACGAATCGCCATATACGGCGACATCGATGTCCCGGGTCCCCCTGGGCTCTGCCCAGATCCCAAGAGCCAGGGCTCCCCCCACGGCATAGTCGATATCAGCCCCCTCGAGAGCGTCGGCAATCCTCCCGACAACCTCGATCAGATCAGGGGCGTCGGACATCTCGGCGATACTCTTTCCGGAGCCGATTCCACAGCTCTCGCGTGCGGCGCGAGATCGGGATCCGGAACCGGCGGATGCGAGCCGGTTCCGCATGACACCTGGCCATCTGCATCGCCGTCCGGCAGACCTCCGTCAGTACGGACGCCCGTTGTTCCGGGCTCATGGCGCGAAAGATAGAACGCTTCTCCTCATCGCGACGATCGAGGGACTCCCTGCTGGCAGAGAGCGGGAGCGAAGCTTCCGTATGGATGGGCCGAGGCATTGTTCCAGGTCCATTGTAGCCCATGGAGATCTCGAGCAACACCGACAGTACCGTATCCCTCGTGACACCGACGGCCTCGGGAGAATCGCAGGGCGACACGATCCCCCCGGGGCCCAGGAGAGCGGCTGGAATCTGCCCGAGAGCGCCAGGGAGATCGGTCGCAGCCGGGAGATTCACCATCACGAGGAGGTTCCCGACGGCAAGGAACGGGTGAAGGAGACCTATTACGAGAGGGTCCAGGTCGGGACCAGGAAGGAGAAGGTTGGCACGAAGGACATGGGCAACGGCTACTTCAAGGACATCTACGAGAAGAAGCCGGTCTACGAGAAACGCCGGAAGACTCGGTGGGTAGAGAGGACCCGTTACAAGAAGGTCCCGATCTACAAGACCAGGTATCGCTACGAGATCATGAGGTGGAAGGTCGTCCGTACGGCCAGCGCGTCCCGGGCCGACACGAACCCGGTCTGGCCCGATCTGGAGCTGGATACGGGCGAACGTGAGGGCCGGAGGGAGCAGACCTACGGCGTCACCCTGAAGGACGAATCGACGGGAGAGACCCTGGAGATCGAGCCCGGCCTCGAGACGTTTCACTCTCTCCAGGTCGGAGACAGCAAGGCCGCCATACTGAATGGCCTGGGCGAGTTCCAGCGATTTGTCGAAGTCGGGCCGTAGAGGTTGAAACCGGCCACTCCGGCTCGCTCAACGATGACGCGCAGGAATCCGAGGCACTGTCCCCCGTCCCGCTCGAGCGCCTCGGCGTCGAAAGGGAAAGGTCCCGTGCCCGGCAAAGGCCTTCTCCCGGTCGCGCCAGTGGCGCCAGCCGTCGGGCATGGTGTCGGCGAGTCGAATGTCGACGCGACTCCAGTCCGCGCCGGTGCGGGTGGCCAAGACCTCACCCCGTTCCATCGGGACCCGAAACTCGAACCGATCGTCCTGGCCGACGGCGGGAACAGCTGACTCCAGGCTGCAGTCATGACAGAGGTGCCGCCGTGAGTCCCGAGCAAGCCCGCTAGGGCTACTCGAGGGCTACTGGAGCCCTGCTGGATATCCGGGAGTTCGGAGGGACGAATTGCGTATGATGTCCCAGGACTTGCTGGACTGAATCGAAGCCTGGATCCCCGGAGGGGAATCAACGAGGGAGGAGCAATCGAATGGGAGGACGAAACATCATCTGGGCCGTGACGGCCCTGGCGATACTGGCCGGTCCCGTGGCGGGGGCCTGCTGTTACTTCGCCGCCCAGGACAAGGACATCAACCAGCCGGCCCAGAAGGCCTTCATCACCTGGGACCCGGAGGCGAAGCAGGAGAGCTTCACGGTGCAGCCCAAGTTCGAGGGAGACGCCCGGGACTTCGGCATGGTGGTGCCCACTCCAACGAGGCCGAAGCTCGACGAGATGCCCAGGGACTTCTTCGCCAACCTGGCCGTCTACACGATCCTCCTGCCCCTGCCGGAGCAGATCTGGGTCCAGTTCGAGGAGGTCATATACGAGAAGATGGCCTTTTCGGAGGGAATCGGACAGTCCGTGTACTCCATGAGAAAGAGGGGCATGGGTGTCCGGGTTCTGGAGTCGGGAGTGGTCGGCTCCCTGGACTACAAGATCCTGACGGCCGAGAGGGCCGACGGGCTCTATGAATGGCTCGAGGTCAACGGGTACAGCTACGCCGGCGACGAGTCGACCCTGGATCACTACATCCAGAAGGGCTGGGTCTTCACGGTGATGAAGATCGATACGAAGCAGATGAAGAAGGGCGCCGGCGGCGCCTACCAGGGCGAGGTGACCCCCACCCGGTTCGCATTCAAGAGCGATTCACTGGTCTACCCCTTGAAGATCACCGCCATCAGCGTCCGGGACTCCACGGAGGCTCTCTTCTACGTCCAGGCACCGGAGCAGATGGACCTGCAGGGCAACTGGTCCTGGGCCTGGTCCTATCGCCTGATGTGGCTGACGTCGGGCCGGGTCTGCATTTCCCAGAAGCGGTTGACGCCGCAGGAGTCTCAGGAGATGCAGGATCGGAGGAAGCAGATCGAGGAGATGCGCCGAGAGGTTCCGGGTTTCGACACCACGAAGCTGGAATGGGCTCGCAGGATTGGCAAGGCGGATCTGGAGGTCATCGACTCGCCACTGAAGCACTACAGGCAGATGGGTCTTCCGGACCTGCCCGATGATGCGAAGGTCGTGAGCCTGAAGAGCATGAAGGATGAACTCTGGGCCGCCGGCGAAGAGCGGAGCCCGGAAGCGATGAAGGAGGCCCACGCTCGAAGCGTCCTGGCGGGACTGGGCACCCAGTACGCCCCGGAGAAAGGCGTCATCGTTCGTGTACCGCCGGATCAGGGCAAGAGCGGGGCCGTGTTCTGGTGGTTCCCTCACCGCAAGGCGCCGAACGACAAGGTCAAGGCCCTGACGCAACTCAAGGGGCACGTGAGGAGAGGCTCGTTCTTGACCAAGTTCCGGAAGGTCTTCCAGAAGAGCGAGATGCAACGGGATCTGAAGATCGTCCCCGCCGACGCGGCCCTGTCGACGGAGTACTCCGAATCCTCCCCCAGAGCCCTCCTTAGTCGACAGCCCGAGCAGTTCCTGATCCCTTCTGCCCGGGCTTGTCGGGGGCGCTCGATCGCATCGCGCCTTCCCCTCGACAAGCTCAGACGATATGGCCGCCCGCTCCATTCATCCTTCGACAGGCTCAGGACGAACGGATCGGGAAAACTCGGCCATTCAGTCGTCCTGGATGCGGGCATCCATAGTGGGACGAACGGGGAAGCGCCTGCCCCTCGACGGGCTCGATGCGACCGGGGATGCACATGCCAACTTGCCAAACAGGCCACCAGAACGGGAGATGCCCTTTGGGGACTCGACAGGAGGACAGAATGAGTTCGACCCCGGTCCGGGCAGCCGGGTTCACGGCCCTTGTCGCGTTGTTACTGCTCGCTCCGGATCTCCCGGGGGGCCCTCTTCCCGGGACCGCGTCATTCGAGCGGCCGGGGGGTTCCCGGGATGCTCCGCTGGAGCGGCCCCGAGACCTGACGGGCCGGTCGGTGAAGACTCCCAGAGTCCGGGCGATCCACACCGATGACGCATCTCTCGCCGGCGGAACCGCCTACCTGATTCGAAGGGACCCGTGGCTCGCCTACCAGCGAGGCCGGGAGCTGACGCAGCGAGAGTTCGGTGCCCGGGACGGCGTCTTCGGCCAGAGCGGCCACCATGCCGGCCCCCTGCTGGAGGACGGCGTGACGCACATGAGCAGCCGCGGTCACGTTGCGTCATGCACCCTGTGCCACAACACCCCTTGGCGAGACCTGGGCGGAGGACTGACCTTCGCAAAGAACGGCAGCCGGGGCCGCAACACGCCTCATCTCTTCGGAGCGGGCCTGACGGAGATGCTGGGCTGGCAGAACCGCGTCGACCTCCTGGCTCTGGTTGACCAGGACGGCAACGGCTGGATCTCCGTCACAGAGGCCAAAGGCCGCCGGGCCTGGCTGCTCACGGTTCCGGAGGGTCTGACGGGCGAGGCCGAGGGCCGACGGGTGGAGCTGGGCCGCTTCGACGATTCCGACGGAGACGGCCGCCCGGACCTGGACCCGATACTGGCGATCTGGTACGTCGACGCCAGGGGGCGGCGCATTCCCTGGGCCCGGTCACTGCGGGACCGCGATGTGGCGGGCTACTCTTTCGAGTATCAGGTTTTCGGCCACGGCAACCATCCCAGGCAGGCCAATCACGGCCCCCCCAGCTCCAGCACCCTGAGGGCCTTCACCGCCGGCGCCTTCGATCTCCACTCCGGGCTGCAGGCCCACGACCCGACTCTGCTGCTGGATCCTGACGGCGACGGCCACCCGGACCTGCCGGAGGAGATGAGACAGCGATGATCCGCAAGAGAACACCCTGATCGGCACGGAGGTCCGGCTCCAGCTCAAGCACCTCGACAGGTTCGGGATCTACGGTCTGAACCTGGACAGCGGCGCCTACCTCTGGCGCGATGACGCCTCTTCCTGGCTCCACCGGTTCCGTCACGCCGGGGAACGCTACTTCGGCCTGCCGACCCGCCATCGAGACGAACCGCTGACCGTCTCGGAGGGCAAGGTCTTCACCCGTCGGCGCAAGGTGCTGGACGGAGGGACCGGAGCTCTCCTGCCCGATGAACCGGCGCCGGCCACCGAGAGCACTCCTGGAGACGATCCGGAGTCCCTCTCCCGGGAACTCCTCTTCCAGGGTGTGCTGACCCTGACCGGAGGAGGCCTCCGGCTGGTGCGTCAGTTCGATCCCCTGGCCCCCCCCTGGACCACCTGACCGTCCGGGACTGCTCCAGACCCCCTCCGGGACCGGGAAACCTGGGAGCCGTGGACAGGTCGGGCGCTCTGGTCTGGGAGCACAAGCCCGCAGCGGAGGAACCCGAGGGCCTCAGCCGGTTCGCGGCCTTCCGGATACTGGGGAGGCACGAGGCGCAGAACCCCCTGCGTTTGCACGAGAATGCACACAACCGGTCGAAACCACAGTCCCCGCACCGGATCCTGGCGAAGCCCTCCGAGAGGATTCCACAGGCCATGTACTTCTCGAACTCCCGCCGCACGAA
>JAJFLN010000199.1 GCA_021772705.1 Candidatus Cloacimonadota bacterium
GCCCGGGTTCAGCAGCTGATGCCTGACGGCCTGGGGTTCTGGTTTGGTCATCAAGGTTACGAATACGTCGACCTCGGCAGGGGGTTCCAGATCGCCCTCTACGGGGGGCTCGTCCTGATGGCCCGGGCTCGCTGGACCATCTCTCCGTCCTTCTCGATGATCCCCCGGAACTCCTCGCTGCATGTCGCCCAGTCGACGATGTCAATCTTGTAGGGAATGTCCGACTCGCTGAAGTCGTCCTGGAGCGTGCCCAGCATGGCCACTCCCAGCGGCTCGTCTCCTAGAATGGCTAGATCCAGGTCGGAAGTCGCCCGGGCCGTTCCCTTGGCTCGCGAGCCGAAGGCAACCACTTCCCGATCGGGAAGATGGCGCCGGAGGATTTCCCGGACGATATTCAGGTGGTCAGATCGAACGTCCAATGGCGATATGGAGCTCCGCGAGGAGTTCGCGGGCATCCTGGAGGAAGGCCGGTATCCGCCCGAAGATCTCCGCGGCAACCGCGCTGTCATAGACGTGGGACGTCCGGTTTCGTGCGTCATAGTGGACGAACCACGGTTCCGCACTGGAGAGCAGCTTCAGCCGCGCCGCCTCCCGGAACAGGTCCCGCTTCGTCCGGATCTGCTCGATCCCGATCTGAGCGACGTCCATCAAATAGCGTTGCAGCAACTTCCAGCACAGATCCATGGTGTACTCGAACCGCTGGATGACACCGTCCCGAATCACGTCGTTCTCGGGCTGCTCGCGGCTCATCGCCAAGGCTTCGTCCAGCCGCGCCAGCGCCTTCTCCAGCGAACTCGTGCTCAGATCCGTCATGGGACCAGGATACCATCGAGCGGAACTTCTTGGGGTACGCCATACAACCCTCCGCGAAGGCCCACGCTATCGTCGGGAGGATCAGCTGCCAGGAAGACTCAGGCCGACGCCAACTCGATCTGCCTGGACGTGGATCGGACTGCGCCGCAGGCGAAGATGGCGCACCGGCCAAGGTAGTCCCAGCAGTCCCGGTGGTGGGGTGTCTCGCAGGTGACGCAGAAGACCGGAGCGCTCTCGAAGGGCTCGCCACAAACCCGGCAGTGGGACTCTCGCAGTGACGCCGCCCCGGAGTGGACCTCCTGTACCCCACGGGGGTCGATCCGGAACTGCTCCTGGAGCTCTTCGAAGAGGAAGCTGCCGCTGTCCAGCAGATCTCGGAGCCGACCGGCCGTCACGGCACGGGTCACAAACTGCTTGGTGACCCCCACGGACCTTCCTCCGATGACCAAGCTGACGCCAGGCTTCCGCTGAGAGTAGTGAAGCCGGAGGATGGCGTCTCGGACCCGGCCCGGCAGCACATGGGCCACGGGATGACCGTTCTGGCTGTAGATGGCGAATCGGGCATCGAGAGCCGCATCGCAACTCTGGACGGGACGCATCCAGGGGACCGGCGCCTCCCGGGTCATCCAGCCGGGATGCATCTCCAGGGACGGGAAACCCGGCAACTCATCCGATTCCAGCAGGGAACGGAGGACCAGATTCACCCGGACTTCTCGCAGTCCGGCTCGGGAGAATGACAGCCAGACCACCCGGTCTGCCGAGACGAACCGGATTCGTGGGAAGGCGTCGGTGTAGGTGTCCCGAACCTGGGCCCCCCCGTCGAGCCGAACCAGTTCCCGAAGTGCACCGCTCAACCGGTTCATTGCTGCTTGCCGGCGGTAACCTCGAAAGGTGCGCTGTATGAGATCTTGACCTGGAAGTCGCATGGGCAGATTCGCGATCCCTCTTCTAAAGTATGATCGGCAGATCCAGCCACGGGAACCCCCATTTTCCGAGATCCGGGAATCCGAGGGGATCCTATGAACTCCACTCTCCGGGAACGCCCCCCGATCTTGGGGGAGCCAAGGACCCGCGCAGGGGGGGGGCGTCACCGTATAGAGTCCCGAGACGTGTGCCCGCAGCCAGACCGGCGAGGTCTTTGCCGTATGAAACGGCCAGACCGGCAGCCACTAGTTGGCCTTCATCAGCAGCCGAGTGAGTCGTTCCAGCTTCGAGCCGATCTCGGTGGCGTGGCAGCATTGAGCCCGATCGATGTGACGGGTAGCCGAGGTGAGATCACCGGCGTCGAGAGCCGATCGAGCCCGCTCTCGGAGCCGGAAAGCCTGCATTGCCAGCTCCATGAGCCGGCGGAGCCCTGCGCCGCAGCGGGAGCAGGTGATGTCCCCTCGGAAGCGAGCCCTGCAAACGGGGCAGCGAAGGCGCTCTCGGTGAACCATCAACGACCCTGAACGAAGAAGAGCAGTTCCTTCAGCGCTGAAGTGTCCCGGGCCAAGGCTTGAAGGTCCCGCGAGGTGATTGCCTCTTCTATCTTCACGTTCAAGTCGATCATCTCTTCACGATCGTCTTCGTGAACCGTCGGAAGGAGAGCCCGGGATCGCTCGAGGGTCTTTCTGGCCACTTCCATCTCTTTCGGCGATGCCGAACCGCCGTTCACTTCGATGACAGATCCCTCCACGATTGGGTCAATCCTACTGTCCTC
>JAJFLN010000200.1 GCA_021772705.1 Candidatus Cloacimonadota bacterium
GGAGCTCACTCAGGTAGCTCAGGCGAGCACGGCCAGCCTCGACTGATGCGGGATCGAGGGCTGCCAGGCACAGCACGAAAGAAGCTGCGATGAGGAAGTTTCGGCTAGTCATCGAGATCCTGTCTTCTCCTAGGTCAGTGTGGAGGTTGTCACCAAACTACTGCAGAAATACGAGGCCACGCCAGGAAAGGTTCCCTGCCCCGGCTTCGCCCGCAAGAAGGCGTTATCCATGACATCGGGCTCCGGAGGCGGAAAGTTACCTTTCAAATGAAGGGCGATTTCTCCCGATGGTGTAAGGGAACATCCCATGATTTCAGCTCTCTTGCCGATCCTGGCACCCTGTTTCGACCTGTCCTGTCAGGTCCATGTTCCGGACTGTCTTTTCGGTCCGGGCTTCCTTGATGCCTGGAAGACGATCGAAACCCCCTCGGAGTTCAATGAGATCCAGATCCAGCGCGGAGCCCGATGGCCATGATCGGCCAGAGAGAACGAACCAGGGAGCTGATCCGGAGACTCGGTCCTGGACCGGAGGCCTTCTCGGCCTACGATCTGGTCAGTCTGCCTCCTCCCGGCGAGCCGGCTCCGCAGCCGGAACCGCAGCCGGAACCGCAGGTCCAGCAGCCGAGACAGACCGATCGCGTCGAAGACTGCCCGGCCCCCGAAAGGCCCGTGAAGCAGGATAGAGAGCGCTTCGGATACCCCTGGGTGACCTGGATGATTCTCTCATTCCTGATTGCAGCCGTTGGCTGTGGCAGCGAGCAGGTGCAGGGATTCCGGGCGCCAGACACAGCGGGGAGACTCACGGGACGGGTCTTCGACCTCTCCTCGGGCCGGGAGATCGCCGGCGCATTCGTCAGTCTCGAGACCGGTCGCGATTCTGTTCAAACCCTGAGTTCACAGGAGGGCCTGTACCGCTTCAACACCATCGATTCCGGGAGCTACCGTCTCAGCGTCGATGCCGGCGGTTTCCAGCCCGATATCCAGCATCTGGACTTGAAGGCGAAAGTCCACCTGACCCAGGACGTGGGTCTCAGACCTGCCTCGAGCCGAGGAGACCTGACAGGTACCGTGGTGGATGCTGTGACCGGTGTCCGCCTCGGCAGTGCTGTTCTCTCAATACCGGGCAAGGGCATCACCACGTTCACCGATGTGGGTGGCCGCTTCTCCGCCACGGGCATCGACTCCGGCGAACTGACCGTCACAGTCCAGGCCATCGGCCACGCTCCCTTCTCGGCCCGGGTGGCCATACCTGCTGGCGGGGTGGCTATCGAGACCTTCCGGCTGGCACCGAACGCTGGCTCCATCGCCGGTCTCGTCGTTTCCACTCGCCCAGGGGCCGCCGATGTTCCCCTGCCGGGGGTTCAGATCCGTCTGCTGGAGCCATCGAATCGGCGAGTGTCGGGAGTCTCCGTGTCGCGTCAGACCCAGAGCACGGCGGCCGTGAGCCTCTCGCCCACCGGTGTGGTGACCAGCACCGGAGCCGATGGGCGTTACGAGTTGCCCGTGGTGAGCGAAGGGATATCGGGTCTGACCCTGGCCGCCGGGAGCCACGACGTCCTGGAGGCCACCACGACGGTGATCACAGGACGGCGAACCCAGCTGGATCTGAGGATGCGATTCAACCGGGCCACGGTTCTGGGACGGGTGCTCGATCTGACCGGCACTCCCTTGTCGGGCGTCCTTGTGAGTGTTCCCGAACAGGGCCTGATCACCGTCAGCGATGCGGCAGGGCGGTACGCCTTTCCGAGCTTGGTGATCGTGAAGGACTTCCCTCGAGTGGTGACCATCCAGGGCGTGGCTGTCCTGCTGCCGCAGCGGACGATCGCTGTGGGAGCCCTGGGAGCCGGATTCGAGACCGGTTCGGCTCAGGTGGTTCTGTTTCCGGGAGGCACGGCTAACCTGGATTTCGTCCTCCGCCGGGCCACAGGCAGTCTCTCGGGCCAGGTGCTGCGTCTGAGCGATCGGGCACCGGTCTCGGGCAGCGTGGTGTCCCTGCCCCAGCTGGGCCTGACGACCCCCGCCGCCAGTGATGGCAGTTTCTCCTTTGCCGGTCTGCCCTCGGCGTTCCTGACGGTCCGGGTCAACTCCGTCGGTTTCAACGAGGCCACCACCTTCGCAAGCATCTTGCCGAACCAGAACACATTCACCGAGATCCTGCTGAACTCGCCCAGCTCCATCGTGGGAACGGTCCGGCGGTTCTCCACGGGAGCGCCCGTCGTGGGGGCCCGGGTCACCTTGCCGGAGCTAGCCCGGCAGACGATCACTGACACGACGGGCTTCTACGGGTTTGCCGGTCTTCAGTCCGGGATCCTGCGCCTCGATGTCACCGCCACGGGACTCACGTCCTTCACTACCACCGTCACCGTGGCGGAGGGAGCTACGGCGACTCAGGACGTGACCCTGGTCAATCCGGGAAACCTGACAGGTACGGTCCGGAGTCAGGCCACGGGCGGACCGGTGGTGGGCGCCACGGTCAGCTTGCCGGATCGGAGTCTCCAGACGACCACCAACGGTGCGGGTAGTTACCAGTTCCTGGACCTGATACCCGGGGGTCTCCGGATTGACGTCACTTCCGCTGGCAGTGTGCCCTTCACGACGACGGTCACCATCGTGGAAGGCCAGACCTCGACGGTGAACGTGACCCTGAGCCCCTAAGGCCCGGATGGACACCCCGAGGGCTGGCTAACTTCCGTCCGGAAACTTGCTACTTGCCCTTCAGGAGGTTCTTCAACTTCCCGAACATGCCTCCCCCGGCGTCGTCGGGTTCATCGTCATCGCCCAGACTCTCCTGAACTGACGGGACCGCCGGTTGCCGAAGAGTCTCGATCTCGCGCTCGATGTCTTGATCCGAGAGTTCCGTGGCCTTCTTCAGAGCGGCCTTGATCTTGTCGGTGAACTCGTTCGTCGGCAGCTCCATGCTCTGCTCGCGCTGAACCAGGGACAGAAGAATGCTGCGTGACCCCGATTCGCAGAGGTTTCTGGCGACCCGGATGAGGATCGTCTTGTCCGCCGTCTTTCCCAGCAGATCCAGCTGCCGCTCCAGTGCCCGTTCGCCCCTGAGTTGCAGGAAGAACTTGAGTCCCCGATCGGCGGTGTCCTGCTTCTTCGCATCGGTCATGTTGTAGAGATAGTCGGCCAGATCGTCTTCCGACAGTTTCCTGAGGGTCGAGAAGGCCACGGCTGCCACGTCGGGATCCTCGTCGAGGATCGCCGGTGTCAGGATCGGGAAGACCGAATCGTCCTTCAGCTCCGCCAGTGCCGCGATGGCGACGGAGCGAATCCGTGGGTCTTTTCTGTTCACGAACTCCATCAGAGAGCTGGCGGATCGCTTGTCGCCCAGCTCGCCCAGAGCCAGAAGTATCGAAGCCAAGACCCAGTCGTCGGCCTCCTCCTTGAGCTTCTTCTGAAGGATGGGAATGGACTTCTTCTCACCGTGGGTCACGACCTTCTTGATGGCGGCGACCCGGATTCGTGGGTCCGGGCTCTGGAGATAGCCTGTGAACCTGCCGATGGAGAAGTCCTTCTCGCCTTGCTTTTTGAGCTCCACATGGGGAAGGAGGCCCATCTCCAGGTTGTCGTAGGCGTTCTTGGCGAAGAAGGCGACCCGGGAATCTCCGTCCGTGAAGGCTACCTTGCGAATCAGAGGCAGCAGCGACGTGTCCTTGGTTCGGGCCAGCTCCATCAGGGCCCGCTTTCGGACCTCCGGGTCGGCGTGAGAAAGATCATCGATGAAGTGCTGCCGTTCCTCCTGATCGAGGACGCCCGATTCCCGCAGGTCCGCCGCTGAAATGTCCGCCAGGGCCTCTGCCGCCTTGGGCTGGTCAGAGGTGCTCGATCCCGGAATGGCGTAGAGGATCTTCCTGGCCAGCTCTGCTCGGGCGGTGTTGTCGTCACCGTCCATCAGGGTCTCGATCAGGAGGCGATCAGCCGGAGTGGCGAACTTGGCCAGGGTTCCGGCCGCCTTTCTGGCCAGTCCCAGATCTTCCTCGACTTTGAAGTAGTCCAGGAGAAGGCTGAAGCTCTCGTCAAACTCCAGCTTGGTGAGGATGTAAATGCCGCCCTCCCGGATCTTCCCCTCCCTGGCCCTGAGCATCTTCCTGCAGGCGTTCAGCAGCTTGGCCTTAGGGAACAGGCGGAGGGCCCGTATGGCATTGTGCCTCACAGTCCTGCTGGTGGAGCGGACATGGGGCAGGACAGCGGCGAGGGCCCGATCCCCCTGGACGGCCTCTAGCCCTTCCCGGGCTACTTGCTTGATAATCAGCTTGGGGTGATCCAGGTAGCGGAGGAGGATGTCCGTGGAGCCCAGCAGTCCGGCGAGGATCAGCAGCAGCCTCAGTTGATCCAGGGACTGTTCCTTCGTCAGGAGCGCCCGGATACCTCGGATCACGGGCCGGCGTTCCGCCTCCAGAGCGAGCCTCAACACCATGGAGATGGCACTGTCGTCGGAGTCGGCGTCTGACAGTATCCTGTGAACCGTTGTGGCCAGGTTCAGATCCTGGCCGCCCAGGGAGGCATCGATGGAGGCGCTGTCTCCCAGGTTCTTCTTCTCCTGCCGGAGCAGGATGGCGACGATGGCTTGCCGGGCCCGGGTCCGCTCCTCCGTACTCTCGGCGCGGATCGACGGTGCCAGAGGTTCGACGGCTCCGATTTCACCGATATCGGCCAGCAGCCGGATCGCATCCAGGCGGGTAGAGGCGTCGCCGCTCTTGAGGTCGAATATGAGCTTCTCCACCTCCAGAGAGGATCGCATCCGACCCGCCTCCGCCGGCTCGAATTCGCTGGCCAGGACCTGGTCGATGTTACTGATCTGGGCCGAGTGACGGGCGATGATGTCCCTGGCGGCGGCTGATTGGGACGACAGGGGGGCCAGGGTACTCAGCGCCTTGGCCCGGACCTTCTGGGAGGAGTCATCCAGCAGCGGTTCGAGTCGGTCAATCAGGTCTTCCCTTTCCAGCCGGGTCACGCAGTAGCAGGCCGTGAGCTTCATCAGCTCGTCTCCCTGCAGCATCCTGTCGAGCTCGGCGGCGGCGTCGACCTCCGGATCGTCCTTCAGGGCCACCAGGGCGTTTCCCCGGGCTCGGTTGCTCGTGTCGGACAGGCAAGCTCGCAGTTTGGGGTAGAGAGACTCGATCTTCATGTCTCCCAGCGCCTCGATGGCGTTGGCTCGCAACCGGGGGTCCTCGCTGAGCAGAAACGGGATGAGCTCCCCCATGGAGGCCATACCGCCGAGGCGACCGATGGCCGTCACCAGAGTGGCCTTCACATAACCGTCTGTTTCTCGATCCATACGGTTGGACAGGAGTTGCAGGTACTCGGCCCGGTTGTCCCTCAAGATCTGGTGGATCGCTGAGAGGCGGACCCGGAAGTCCGTGTGCCCCAGGCGGCTCGGCAGGTCCTCCTCCATTGTCATGGCCTGGTCCAGGAGGGTGAAGTAGTCCAGGAGCTTGTCCTGATCAGTCTGCTCGACTCGTTTGCCTGACAGAGCGGCTGCGGCGGGTTCGCATCCTCGTTCAGCGAGCCGGCTCAGGGCGTGGAATGCCTTCTGCCGAAGGGGGCCGGCGGGATCATCGAGAAAACGCGTCAGTCTGGGAACACTGACTTGCGGGTCGAAGGTGAGGCAGGCGAAGAGAGCTGAATCCCGCATCCGGACCTCCGTGCTGTCCAGCATCTCGTCCAGGACCTCGAGGACGGGGCCACGGCCATAGTTTCGCAGGGCCTTCACGGCGTTTCCCCGGACCCGGTGGTCCGTATCCTGGAGAAGCCTGATAATCGGCTTGTAGATCGTGCTGTGTCCGATGTACTCGAGGGCCTCCACAGCGTTGGCCCGGATCCGGAAGTCAGCATCCTCCGTGGCGGCGGCCAGGATGGGGATCTCGCTGCGACTGCCGAGCATTCCCACGGTCAGGAGGAGCTTGGACCTGACGAAGGGGTCCTCCTCCTTTGGCAGGTGGTTCAGAACGGTCTCCAGGCCTTCCTTGAAGCCATGGAGGGCAACCACCTGCAGGGCCTTCAGCTTCACATCCCGATCGCCCGTGGCCAGGATCCCCGATAGCTTTTCCATGAGTTCCGTCTTCCCGCGGGGAGCCGGAGTATCCGCCTCTTCCCGGGTGAGCCGGCGGGACAGGTGATCCAGCCCCTTCTGGGCGTAGTACCGGACCTGGGCGCTGTTATCATCGCCGGCGAGCTTCTTCAGCAGCTGGGCTGCCTGGAGTCCGCCGGCCTTGACGAGAGTGCGAACCGCCTCGAGCCGGGTCTCTTCCTGCGGGCTCTCGAGTACCGCGAGGATCTCCTGCTTGTCGATCATGTGGCGGGCTGGAGCGGCAGGTCCCGGGAGATGACTTTCTCCGGCGGACTTGCCGCTACAAGGATAGCATCCGGGCGCGTTTCGAGCCCGGAGAACCCGACATACCGACCCTCTCGTGATAACATGATTCCCAGAAGAGGTTTCCGTGGAGAGCGTGAGCACAGAACAGAATTCGACCGGCCTAAGTGAGTTCGAAGACGGCGACGACAGCCGCCTGCTTTCGGTACTCTTGACCGTAGCGCGGGACATGAACTCCGAGAAGGACGTGGACCGTCTTCTCGACTACATGCCCGGCGTGGTCGCCGAAATGGCGGACGCCGAGCGATGTACGATCTTCCTGACCGACAAGGAACAGGGAGAGCTCTGGTCCCGGGTCGCTACGGGGCAACCAGAGGAGATCCGGATCAAGCTCGGTCAAGGCATCGCCGGTCATGTGGCCAGCACCGGAGAGACGCTGAATATCGATGACGTCTACTCCGATTCCCGGTTCAGCCCCGACGTGGATCGATCCACGGGTTTCAAGACCCGGAACCTGCTCTGCGCGCCACTTCGAAACCTGCAAGGCGATGTCCTGGGCGTCTTCCAGCTTCTGAACAAGAAGTCCGGAAGTTTCACCCGGCGGGACGAGGAGTTCTTGAGCCTCTTTGGTTCCCACGCCGCCGTGGCCATCGAGGGCGCCCGCCTGAATCGGGAGAATCGCACGGCCATCTCGGAGTTGACCGTGGCCCAGGATAAGCTGACCCGCCAGATGTCCCTCATCGAGGCGCTCTATTCCATCGAGCAGGAGATCAACAAGTCGGGAGACTTCGCCAGCATCCTCTCCTCTGTCATCGATATGAGCGCCGAGGCCCTCGGCGCCGAGGCCGGTTCGATCCTCCTCACCAATGAAGGGGAGGAGGGGCGCCTCTATTTCCACTACAGTTCGGGAGAGAAGTCAGAGGACCTCCGGGAGCTCTCCATCTCCAGCGAGGAGGGGTTCGCTGGCTGGGTCATGGCCAACCGGAAGCCTCTCATGAGTAACTCGCCCCGGGAGGATGAGCGGTTCCATTCCGCTGTAACCGAGGACTTGCAGTTCGACGTCCGAAATCTGCTGGCCGCCCCTTTGATGTCGGGTGGGGAGCTCCTCGGCGTCCTGGAGATCCTGAACCGGACCGAGGGCGACTTCGACGACCAGGACCTGGTGACTCTGGAGTTCATCGCCAGCCAGATCTCTGGCACCTTGAACAGGAAGCTTCTAGCCGAGGAGAGTCAAAAGGCCCAACGGCTGGCTTCAGTAGGGAACATGGCCAGCCGGGTGATCCACGATTTCAAGAATCCCATGACCGTTATCAAGGGCATCACCCAGCTGTTTCAGGAGGATGACCTGGCCCCGGAGAAGCGGGACAAGTACTGCCGTATGATGCTCGGCGAGATCGACCGTTGCGTCGAGATGACCCAGGAGATCCTGGACTTCGCCAGGGGGGATTCGACTTACCGCCTCTGTGTGGTCCGCCTCGATGAGATGCTCGACGAGGTCATCATGCTGCTGGAGCGGGACTGCGTCACCCAGGGAATTCCGATGAAAGTCGATATCCCGAAGGACCTTCCCGTCAACGCCGATCCTCAACGGCTCAAGCGGGTGTTCTTCAACCTGTGCCGGAACTCGCTGGAGGCGATGAAGGACGGGGGCGAGTTCTCCTTGAGTGCCCGGAAGCTGGAGGACGGGGGTGTCGAGATCCGGGTCGCCGACAGGGGGCCTGGCATCTCTCAGGAGATCGCCGATCGGCTCTGGGAACCCTTCGCCACCTTCGGCAAGCCCAACGGCACGGGCCTGGGACTGGCCATCTGCAAGAGCGTCGTGGAAGGACATGGCGGGACAATCGCCCTGGACGAGAATCACAGCCCCGGGGCTTGCTTTGTGATCACATTTCCTTCTCCGGAGGGAAAACAGAGCCCGGCTTGATCGACTTCGCCGGCAGCGGTGTTCAGAGCCGCTCGATCAGCATGGCGATGCCCTGGCCCACACCAATGCACATGGTGGCCAGGCCATAGCGCCCTCCCTCGCGACGGAGAGTGTAGAGCAGGGTCGTGAGTATCCGGGCTCCTGAGCAGCCCAGGGGGTGGCCCAAGGCGATGGCGCCGCCCCGGACGTTGAGCCGGTCCGGATCGATGGCCAGCTCTCGCTGCGCGGCCAGGACCGTGGCGGCGAAGGCTTCATTGATCTCGACGTAGTCGATCGACTTCATATCGATCTTGCAGCGATTCAGGAGCTTGCGCACAGCTGGAACGGGACCCATGCCCATGAGACGGGGATCCACGCCGGCGACGGCAGTGCCGACGATCCTGGCCAGTGGATCGAGGCCGAGCTCCCGGGCTCGCCCGGCGGAGGCGACCAGCAGGGCGGCCGCACCATCGTTGAGGGTGGAGCTGTTTCCCGCCGTTACGGTGCCATTCTGCCGGAACACGGTCCTCAGGGCCGAGAGCTTCTGGAGGGAGGTGTCCTTTCTAGGCCCCTCGTCGTGAGTCAGCCGCGCTGGCGGGCCCTTGGTGACGGGGATCTCGACGGCCATCATCTCGTCATCGAACAGGCTGTCCTCGGCGGCGGCGACGGCTCTCTGATGACTCTGGAGGGCGTAGGCGTCCTGATCCTCTCTGGATATCTGGAGTCGAGCGACCACGTTCTCCGCCGTCTCGCCCATGGCCTCCAGCGGAAACAGAGCTTCCAGGCGGGGGTTTGGAAACCGCCAGCCCAGACTCGTGTCATAGAGAGTCGCTGCTCCCATCGGAAAGGGCCTCGATGGCTTCGGCATTGCGTAGGGAGCTCGGGTCATGCTCTCCACTCCACCAGCGAGGATCAGGTCGCCTTCGCCGGACCGGATGGAACGGGCCGCGGTCCAGACCGCTTCCAGGCCGGAGCCGCAGAGCCTGTTGACCGTGACTCCCGGGACTTCCTGAGGCAGTCCGGCCAGTAGCAGGGCCATTCTGGCCACATTTCGATTGTCTTCGCCGGCCTGATTCGCACATCCCAGGATCACGTCGTCGATGGTCTCGACGGGCAGATCGGTTCGGGCCATGAGCTGGGCCAGGACGACTCCTGCCAGGTCGTCGGCTCGGACCTCCGCGAGGGCGCCTCGGAATCGGCCCACCGGGGTCCGAACGGCGTCACAGATGACCGGTTCCAGGTCCTCCAGTCTGGAGGTCACGGCCTGACCACGACCTTGCCGAAGACCTTTCGGTTCTCGATCAGGGAGTGAGCTTCGGCGATGTCCTTCATGGGGAGGACTCTGTCCACCACCGGCTTCAGCCGGCCCGCGGCGACATGGCGAAGGATCTGGTGAAGTTCTGCCCGGGAGCCCATGGTCGATCCGAGGACCGAGAGGCTCTTGAAGAAGAGTGGCCGCAGGTCGAGCCGGACTGTGGCACCCGCGGTGGCGCCGCAGGTTACGAGCCGGCCCGCCCGGCCCAGGCAGCGGAGACTCTTCTCGAATGTCTCTCCGCCGACGTGCTCGAAGACCACGTGGACGCCAGCCTTGCCGGTGATCTTCTTGATCTCTTCCTGGAAGTCCTGTTTCGAGTAGTCGATGGTCGCATCGGCGCCGAGTTCCCGGGCTCGCTGGAGCTTCTCCTCCGTGCTGGAAGTGGCGATGACGCGGGCATTCCAGAGCTTGGCGATCTGGATGGCAGCGCTGGAGACCCCGCTCCCGGCGGCTTGGATCAGGACGGTCTCGCCCTCCCGGAGTTCGGCCCGCTCGACGAGCATGTGCCAGGCCGTCAGAAAGACCAGGGGAATGGCGGCGCTCTCCTCGAAGGAGAGGTTCCGGGGCAGGGGGAGCACGTTCCTGATCGGGGCGATCACGAATGGGGCACAGGTCCCGTCCCGGGTCTCTCCGAAGATGCCGTAGCGCCGGCAGAGGTGATCCTTGCCGGACCGGCACATGACGCAGGCATCGCAACTCAGACCGGGGGCCAGGAGTACGCGGTCTCCCTCCGCCAGGGATGTGACGCCGGCTCCGAGGCCTGCCACGACGCCGGAGCCATCACATCCGGGAATGATGGGCAGGGGGAACTTGTGTCCCGGGACGCCCTTTCGCACCCAGATGTCCAGGTGGTTGATGGCACAGGCCTCGACACGGACAAGGACCTCGCCCGGTCCTGGTTCCGGTTCTGGCCGATCCCGGAGCTTCAGCTGTTCCGGGCCTCCGTGCTCTTCGACGACGACGGCCTGCATGGGTCAGTTTATCCCATCTTTGAGGCCGTCACGGGCCTTCATCTTCACCTTTGTCGTGCCCTTGTAGGAGAACGATGGGCAGGCAGTGAAGGTATCGAATTCCTCTCCGAGCTCGATCTTGGTATGAGACAGTTCCATCTCAGTGTAGGCGCAGGAGAAGGAAAGATCCGTCTCGTCCCACTGGACGAACTTGCAATTGAGACAGCAACGATCGTGGCGCTGGTTCCTGGCTGTCTCACTCTCCAGTGTGTCCCAGCTGGATCCGAAGAAGAAGCCCAGGACCAGGGCCATGAACGTGGTGGCTGAAACGGCCATGGGGGTGAAGTAGTCGATCTCCTCGACGGTGACGGGAATACGCTCCGACAGGTCGCTCACCATCAGCCACCCCAGGATTACCCCCAGGAGTCCCAGGCCAACGATGACGAAACCCCTCTTCATGACTCTGGGCTGCAGCTTCTCCACTTCCGCCGCCGTGCGCTGCCGCATGTATCCCCAGACGGCGTAGTTGGCCAGGTCCGGCGGCAGGAAGTCCGTGCGCTGGCCGATGTCGGAGATGATGCCGGACATGGTCTTGAAAGTGATCTCCGGGTGGTGTGCCAGGAAGTTGCTGAAGGCCTCGGTTCCCAGGATCAAATGTTCCGAGCCGGCAGGACCGGACCGTGCCGCCGCCGTCCGGGGCGCGCCGGTGATGAAGGCGATTTCTCCGAAGGCGGAGCGCCGGCCCAGGCGAGCCAGGATCTCCTGAGAGCCTCCCAGCTTCTCGACGGTGAGGAAGACCTCCCCGTTGAGGATCAGGTGGAGGTTGGAGTCCGTGCTCTTCTCGGGGAAGATCAGTTCCCCGGGATCGTAGAGGACGTGTTCCATGACCGAGAGGATCTCCAGGAGCTCCTCCTGGTTCATTTCGGCGAAGACTCCCACGGAGCGCAGGAGGACGAAGAGTTCGTTTCGAAGCTCGTCACTCTCCAGTATCCGACTGAAACTGAGGTTCTTTTTCATCGATTCCCGGCGGGTCTACTCTGGCGTTTCGCCGGACTCCGCTTCCTCGCCGAGGTCATTCCAGTTCTGAGAGAAGATCTCGAATCCTGCGACCTGGAAGCCTTCGTCGGATCTGTCGAGAGTGAATCGGATGGTACCCACGTCCCTCTGGAACTGGGCCTCACAATCGAGGACGAAATGGTCCTGCTGCCAGCCCTTCTCCGACCAGAGGGTGGGTTTGTAGCTCTTGAGCTGTCCGAGCTTGCGGAAGGCCAGGTTGTAGTCGTCCTTGAACTTGTCGAAGGAGACGATGCGACGGAACCGCTTGGAGGTGAGCTTCTCGTATGCTGTCTGCAGATCGTTGGCCTCGACGAGGCGAATGTAGTCCCGGACGAACTGAACAGCCTGTTCCTTGCGCGCCTGCTGTTGCGCGTAGTTGTACCCCCAAAAGATGCCTCCGCCGATGATGCCGAGGACGAGCAGGAGCCTGAACGCGTCACGATTCATGTCACTGCCTCGCGGGTAGGAAAGTCTTGCCCGAGACGGTTCGGCGAATGACGCCGTTCGGAAGGCAAGTTCGATGGACTGCTCTGGGCATGGATTCCAGGAGCCAGTATACAACGAGCAGGGACATCAGGGTTGGCAAGTTCGGCTTCGTGGTGCATCATTAATCTCCGTGAGGACAGGGTAGGCATGCCCTGATGAGGGAATTCCTCCACAATCCATCAGGGTCATTATGCCCTGATTGGCCAGTTGACAAGGTCCAAATGTGTCATGAATGGGCTGAATCGGTGACTGGCGTAATATGGCATCATTCATGCAGGGAAAGAGGCTATGATGAAGCTACCTTACAACTCAATCCCCGCAGCCGGCCGGACAGTCCTCTTTGTCGCTGCCCTTGCCTTCCTCTCGTTGACCTCAGCGGGTTGCGGGTCAGGCGGCGGTGGTGGCGGCGGCGGCGGAGCAGGTGGCGGCGTCGGAGGCGGCGTTGGCGCTGTCCCGGAACCGGCCACTCTCTCCCTCATTGCCTTGGGCTTGGCGGGATATGGGGTCAGTCGAAGAAAGCGTCACTGACTCTCGGAAAGGACAGGCGTCGGGCCGATGGCGACGACCGTTGCTCGGCTTCGGGCTGCTCGTCCTGATTGCCGTTCTGTACCGGGATTTCCTCGATTGGCTGATCTGGAACGCCACCCAAGGGGGCGTGGAGAGCCACTGCGCGTCGGTTCCCCTCCTGGCGGCAGGTCTGGCCTGGCTCCGGCGGGATCGGCTCGAGGGTATCGAGTCCTCGCCGTCTCTTTTCGGAGTGTTCATGGCCATCTGGGCCGTAGTGCTGCAGCTGATGGCTACGGCGGCGGACTCCCTGCTCGTCAGCGGCATCAGTCTCATCATTCTGGTTCACTCCGTTGCTTTTGCCATCTGGGGACCGGCGGTGGTCCGGTTGATGCTGGCGCCGATCTACTTCCTGGTCTTCATGCTTCCCTTGCGATATCCTGTGGAGATCGTCCTGGGATTTCCGCTCCGGGTGCTTTCCTGTCAGCTGACAGCACTGGGGCTCTCGACTGCCGGAGTGCCGGTGGAGCGCATCGGGACGGTGCTGGAGTTGCCCAACTTCACGATCCAGGTGGTGAGTCCATGCAGCGGACTGAATATTCTATCGGGCCTGCTGCTGATTGCGGCCTTCTACGCCACGGCATTGAGACTCAGGCCCTTCGCCTTCGGGATCGTGGTGGCCAGCGCCGTACCGGCGTCCTTGCTGGCCAACGCGGCCCGCATCGCTGTCATCGGTCTCGTCGGAAGCCGATGGGGCAGCGAGACCGCTCTTCGCGTCTTCCACGACTACTCGGGCCATCTGACCTTCGCCGCCGCCGCCGCCGGCGTGCTGGCTGCGGGGATGCTTCTTCGAGCCCGTGAGGAATCCAGCCCAGAGAGCGGTGCCAATGGCTCGGAGGGAGTAACCTCCGATCTGGCGAAGGAAGGCGGATCAGCCGGAACCGAGGGGACCGATGGGCCTGTGGATCAGCCCGCGGTGCTGGCCCGTTTGATCTTCCTGCTGGCCCTGGCCGTCACGGCCGACTCTCTTCTCGTGAGCAATCGATCCGTCGCCACGATTCCCGATCTGAACAATTTCCCCACCCAGGTGGCAGGAGTCTCTGGACAGGACGAGACCCTGATGCCGGAGGAGAGGCTGCTGGAGTCGGCCACGGGCGGACAGATACTCCGGCGGGCCTTCGTCTCGGAGTCCGGAACAGTCTGGCTCGCGTTGGTCGCTTCCGGCGCGAGCTGGCGAGCTCATCATCCTCCGGAGTACTGCTACACGGCCCTGGGTTGGAATGTCCTCGACAATCGGGTCCGGCAGCTGGAGGGAGGCGCCTCCTACCGGGAGCTGGTGGCCGAGAAAGGCGGCGAACGACGTGTCGTGCAGTACTGGTTTACTGACGGACGGCGGTCCACGGCCAGTCTGATTGGCAGGTGGTTCGCGGCGATGGAGAGCGGATTCCGGGGCAAGACGCGGCAGCCCTGGCTGCTGGTGAGTGTTTCGGCTCGAGAGGCGGACCGGGATCTGCTTGGGAAGCTGCAGCCCGCCATGGCCCGGGAGGCCTCGAGGCACCTGCTTCGGTCTGGGAGCGTGTCGGAGTAACTCGCAGCCTTCCCTGTTCAGGCTTCGCCCCAAGGTCGGCGGTCCATTTCTCCGACACGTTCCTAGGACACGAATAGCCGATCTAGGACCAATGCCCATGAATTAGTGGCAGGAATGTTTGAAAACGAGGGCTCTGCCCTCGAACTCCAGCCAGGGGCCATTGGCCCCTGGACCCGGATGAACAGATCGAGCTTTCGTATGTCATTCAAGTGTTCATCAGCACTCTCAGTCCCACCAGTCCAATTGGGGGTTTGGGGGAGCTGGCTCCCCCAACGGGGTGTGGGGCTGAGCCCCACTACAACAAAATCCGTCTTATCTCAGGGGTATTGGATCTAGGACCGAGGCACCCGGTCATTTACCTGTCCTTGCCTTGACATGATATCCTTCGAGAGTTCCTGTTCCCGGCCTCGCGGGAGGTGTGAGCCTTGACCGACAAGAAGATCCTCGCTGTTGATGACGAGGAGATCGTCCTGAAGATGTACACGGAGTACTTCCAGTATCAGGGCATCAATCTGAAGACGAGTGCTACCGATACGGATGCCTTGCGACTGCTCGGCGAGGAGCCATTCGACATCCTGATCCTGGACATGAAGCTCGACAAGGCAAGCGGCAAGGATCTGCTGATGCAGGTCCGGCAGAGCCATCCGGAGATCAAGTGCATCTTCGTCACGGCCTACGCCACCGACGATGTGGTGGAGGAGCTGATGGGGCTGGGGGTCACGGAGGTGATCCGGAAGCCCTGTACGATCCGGACCATCTATGAGTCCGTACAGAAGTTGGTTCTGTCGAGCTAGCTAACGTATACTCTCGACGGAACAGAAGTTCGATCCTGAGGCCGGTTGGGGCCTAGAGATCCAATGCCATTCAAGCTCAAAGCGGTCATCTGCGACGATTCTGCCGTGATGCGCAGAATCTTGTCAGAGATCCTGAAGAAGGAGAACTTCGAGGTCGTTGCAGAGGCCCCCCATGGGGTGGAGGCCATCAGTGTCTGCAAGGTCCACAAGCCGAACCTGCTCCTTCTGGACATCGCCATGCCCGGCCTGGACGGCATCGAGACTCTGAAGGAGATCAAGAAGCTTTCGGCTGACATCAAGGTGGTGATGGTGACCAGTCTTGATACTCAGGAGATGATGATCGAGGCACTTCGAAACGGCGCTGAGAACTACGTCACCAAGCCATACCAGGCCGAGAAGATCGCCCGGGTCGTCAACTGCATCCACTACTGAAGTCTCCGCCCTGATTACCTCGAGCGGAACCAGAGCCACACGTACAGGGCTGCGAAGAACAGCAGGAGAGCGATCAGCTTCGCCGGTGTCGGTGTCAGCAGGTCGGGCCTGGTCTGTCTGTAGAGTTCGACCCTGGCTCGATCCCCACACTTGATGGCGGCCACGTTCATTCTGACGTGTTCCACCAGGGCGGCCGAATGGCGTGATGGGCGGGAGTCTCGATCCTCCTGTCGCAGTTCCTCACCGGCAGCGAGCAAGTAGACGCCAGCGCTCGCGTGCAGACAGGCCCGGTCCGACTCCAGAGTCCATTGTCGAGCTCGGTCCAGCTCGGTTCGATCTCCCAGCACGGCCAGAGTGAGAAGTGCCTGAGCCGAGACCTCCGGTTCGGGCCTGCCGAGACAGTTCCGGATCGACGGTGTGTCCTCCGGGGTGCCGATCACAGTCAAGGTGCGAAGCGCCTCGAGAGTCACCGGTGCGCTCTCTTCTCCTTCAATGAGTCTCCTCAGCAGGGGGAGCATGTCCGGGTCCTCCCGTTGCACGAGTTGCCGGGCCAGGGCGATCTTGTCTCCGTCGTTCAGCCGGGGTTCCTCATAGGCCGGGGACCCGCTAACGTCTCTCCCGGGTGCGCCTGAGACCATCAGCGCTGCCATGGCCCGGTCCTTGACGGCTCGCTCAGGATCTCTGAGGGCCTTCAGGATCAAGGCGAATCGCTCCTCCTGGGAGGGAAGTACCAGCGCCAGCTCCAGGAGCCGGAGGCGTATGCTCTTCTCCGGATCCGCAAAGCATCGAGCCAGAAATGGCCATTCACGAGCACCACCGAGGGCGGCGATGGCCTCGATGAGCTCCAGTCTCGCCGAGGGAACTTCTTCCCGGGGAACCCGTCGTTTCAGCTCCGGCAAGTACTGGCTGTCACCGGAGTCTCGAAGGGTCCTGATGGAGCCGATCCGTGCCGCCAGGTCCGGGATTCGAATTCCCTCGGCCTTCTCGTCGCCCACTCCGCCGCCTGCCTCCAGGGACTCCAGCGCCAGGCCGGCAAGACTGCGAAGAGCCGGTGATCCTACGGACCTCGCGGCTGTCCGCAGCGCTTCCGGATCATCGCCGGCAAAGTGCAGGAGCAGCTCCAGCTTCTGCTGTTCCTCGGCGACTTCCTGCCAGGGGTTCAGTGGAGAGGTGTCACACATGGGCGTTTCCTTGGCGGGACAAGAGGCCCGGAGGTTGGATGTTCACGATAGGGTTGTGTCGAGAAAGGCCGGTCTCGGGTTCGCCCTCCGGGAAGGCATCCCGGTCCTCCAGTGCGTGATAGTCCCTGGAATGGAGGGGTCGTTCATTGCGTTTGCAGGATCCGCGCCCTATAATTACGGGGCAAGTGCGGGGGGATATGCTACTCGAATGAGATACCTGACCAATGGCAAGGAGATATTCGTTCCTTCTGGTGGCGTCATCTGCAAGACCGGTGACGCGGTCGGAGAGGATGCCATCTTCTACGTCATGGAGGGGCGGGTGGATCTCGCCAGGGAGTTGCCCGATGGCTACCGCTTCAACTACTCCGTCTCCAAGGACGGAATATTTGGAGTCGTGAGCGCCTTGAATCCGGGAATCCATGAGATGACAGCCACCGCCGTGTCCAACTGTCAACTCTACACCTGGAACAAGCAGAGTTTCGAGACAGCCTTGAGTCTGTATATCGAGTTCGCCAAGTTGAGTATCCAGGAGCTGTCGCGGTACCTGCGAGCCGTCAATCAAGAGGCAGAGAGGGTCTGGAACAAGAATGTCCAGTGATAGCGTGAATGGCCAGGCGGCGGATCAACCCGACGAGGATCTGGAGGAGAGTCTACTCCAGGTCGCTTTCAGCGAGATTCGAGATACGAGCCCGGAGATCTTCACGCAGCTGGGAAGATCCTATCAACCGGGAGAGGTGTTGTTCCGGGAGAATGACTCGAGCAAGGAACTGTTCATGATCGTCGGTGGACAGGTGAAGATCAGCCGCGGGGAAGGCGAAGGTGAGAGAGTTCTGGCGACGCGAGGCGGCGGCGAGATCATGGGTGAGATGTCTCACTTCGACGACTATCCTCGATCCGCCACAGCAACGGCCGTGGGAGAGGTGCAGGTCCTGGTCTTCACGAAGGCCAACTTCGCCCTCATCTTCGAGCTCCACCACAAGTGGACCCTTCAGCTGGTCCAGTCGCTCTGCAACCGGATCAACTTCACCTTCCAGCGGATCGTGAAGGGTCATTCGGCGGCGGCAGAGGGCGCTGCCGGAGGCTGAGTTCATGCGGCCGGTGGCTCTGGCCCTGGTGTTCTTGCTGGCAGGAGGGGCCGCAAGTCTCTCGGCCGATCCGGGCATCGATCTCCGGTTTCAGGACGTGGAGATCAGCAGTGTCTTCCGGGTCATCTCCCGGCTGGCCGGCAAGAACATCCTCCTGGGCAAAGAGGTTCGAGGCAAGATCACCCTGGACTTGAGCGACGTGGACCCCATGCAGGCCATTCATCTCGTTGCAGCCGTCAACAAGCACAAGGTCCTGGTTCGAAACAACATCGTCATCGTGGGCAATCCGGAGACGATTGCCTTCGTTCGCGGCGCCGGGAACGTGAAGATCATTCCCCTTCGGTATGGCGACGCTGCTGAACTGGCGGAGAAACTCAACAGGCTCTACAAAGGGAAGATTGAAGTGGTCGCCGACGAGCGCACCAACTCCCTGTTGATCACCCGGGGGAAGTGACGGTCTCCCGGAAAACTCGGGGACCCACGACTCGTTTCAGTTCTGGCGGCCACGGCAGGCAAGCCAACATTAGCTGAAACGATTCAGGTGTCCTCGAGTTTTAGGGGCCGCGCAAGAATAACTACGCAGTTTCGCATCCCATCTTCAGGCCATCTTCGGCCGCTCCTCAATCGCGGAATCCTCGACGTAGCCCACTACGCCTCCGGTCCCGCTCAGTCGAACCAACCGAATCTGACCCAAATCTGGGCGCGACTTCTGCGCATTTATTCCTGCGCGGCCCCTTACTGCTGGACTCGGTTGATCAGCCGGGCCGCGGCTTCGGCGACGGGGACGTTCTCGGTCTCCATGGTTCGCCGCTCCGTTATCTCTACCTCGCCGCTCTTCAGACCCTTCGGGCCGATGGTGACTCTGAGGGGGATTCCGATAAGTTCCATGTCCTTGAACTTGAACCCAGCACGCTGGTCCCTGTCGTCCAGGAGGACGTCAATTCCTGCTTCCTGCAGCTCCCGGTAAAACCTCTCGGCGGTGTCGTTCACGGCCTCGTCCTTCACGTTCAAGGGGACGATGGCCACGTGGAAGGGAGTGAGTTCCATGGGCCAGGTGATCCCACGATCGTCGTGATGCTGTTCGATGACGGAGGCCAGCGTCCTGTCGACGCCGATCCCGTAGCAACCCATGATCAGGTCTCGTGACTTGCCCTCTTTGTCGAGGAACGTAGCCTTCATTGCCGAGCTGTACACCGTGCCCAGCTGGAAGACGTGCCCGACTTCAATGCCTCGGGTGATGGCCACCGTTTCGCCGCACTCGGGACAGGCGTCACCGGCACCGCCGAGACGGAGGTCGACCCACTCCGTCGGGTCGTAGTCCCTGCCTTGATTCGCATTCTTGAAGTGAGCCTCAGCCTTGTTGGCGCCCAGCAGCGCATTCACGATGCCCTTGACGGACAGGTCGGCGATGACCCTGATGTCCTTCAGTCCCACGGGTCCCGAAAATCCGACGGGTCCCCCGGTGGCCTTCTGGATCTCCTCCGGGGTTGCGGGCACCAGCTCGATGGCGCCCAGGTGATTCAGGGCCTTCGTTTCGTTCAGGGTGTGATCCCCTCGCATGAGCAGGGCCACCACCTTGTCATCAGCCCGGTACAGGAGGGTCTTCACGATCCCCGTGGCCGCGAGACTCAGGCCTTCGCTCAGAGCTTCGATGGTACTCATTCCCGGAGTGGAGATCTCCTCGATGGGTGCCGGAGAGCCCTGGTCTGCTGGGGCCAGGGCCGGGCAGGGAAAGCGCTCCACGTTGGCGGCATAGCTGCAGCCTGTGCAGCTGGCGATCTCCGCCTCGCCGCTGTCGGCCTTGACCATGAACTCGTAGCTGACGTCGCCGCCGATGGCGCCGGAGTCGGCGGCGACGACGGTGAAGTCGAGACCGCACCGGCTGAAGATCCGATTGTAGGCTTCCACCATCCTGTCATAGGAGCCCTGGAGTCCCTCCGCATCGGTATCGAAGCTGTAGGCGTCCTTCATGGTGAACTCCCGTCCTCGCATGACACCGAACCGGGGACGGATCTCGTCGCGGTACTTCCGGCCGATCTGGAACAGGGTGGTCGGGAAGTCTCTCCAGGACGTCAGATGGTTGCGAACCAGGTCCGTGAAGATCTCCTCATGGGTGGGGCCCAGTGCGAACTCCCGGCGATGACGATCGTGGACTCGAAACATCTCCTCGCCGAACTTGTCCCAGCGACCCGTCTCGCGGAGCAGCTCGTCGGGAATCACGATGGAGCAGGCGATCTCCAGGGCGCCGGCTCGAACCATCTCCTCACGGATGATGTTCTCCACCTTCTTGAACATGGAGAGTCCCAGAGGCAGCCAGAGGTACATGCCGCTGGCGGTCTTGCGGATGAGACCGGCCCGCATCATCAGGATGTGACTGGCCAGGGTGGCTTCGGCGGGTGTTTCTTTCAGGGTAGGAATGAAGGCTTCAGAGAATCGCATGATCGAGATCAGAGAGTCGGTGATGAAGGACCTGGCTGGGGCCGCCGGAACAAGGAGCCACCGCGGAAGTCCGGGATTGAGAGAGCAAGATGGTGCCGGGAGGCCGGTGTCAGATGGGGACCGGTTACCCCCAACCCCTGAGAGAATACGGATTTTGTTGTAGTGGGGCTCCGCCCCACCCCCCGTTGGGGGAGCCAGCTCCCCCAA
>JAJFLN010000003.1 GCA_021772705.1 Candidatus Cloacimonadota bacterium
CGGCCATTCAGTCGTCCTGGATGCGGGCATCCATAGTAGGACGAACGGATCGGGAAAACTCGGCCATTCAGTCGTCCTGGATGCGGGCATCCATAGTGGGGCGAACGGAGGAGGGGACCCCCTACGGGACATGCACCCCCTACTGGCGCCCTCCTTGACGGGGCATTCTGCTGAACCTATACTGGCCCTTCCATCGCTGACGGGTCCCGCCGCAAACAGGACCCCGGATCCGGGAGTCGAGGAGACGAATCATGCCAGCCTGCTTCAGAGAATCCAGTCGTTCTGTACGGCGGCAGCTCTTCACTGTCTTGTCGTTGATCCTGTGTCTTCCCGTTCTCCTGCCCGGTTGTGCCACTGAAGAGGAGATCCTGGCCGACGCCGTGACCCAGGACTCCAGCTTCGTCAGCTCCGTCGTGCCGATCAAGGGCCCTCCGGGAGCCCGGGTTCGGATCCGGGGTAGTGAATTCGGAGAGTCTCCGGGCCCAGCCGGCCAGGTGAAGTTCCATCCCGGTTCCGGGATTCCGCCGTTGACCATGCAGCTCGAGAGCTGGAGCAATTCGGAGATCATGGCCATCGTGCCTCAAGTCCAGCCCCTGAATGACGTGCAGGCGAAGATCGAGGTCGTCGACTCCCGGGGTAACACGGCTTTCTCCGTGATGTCCTTTGTCCTCGAAGGCGCCAACAGCACGGTCAACAAGGCTGGTCCCAAGCCCGGTGAGAGCAAGGCGGCCAGGTGAACCGAGTCGGTCCTCGAGCGGGCCGGGAGAAACTGACTAGAAGATTCTTGTCGTCGGACTTCGTCACCGAACTGGAGCGTCGAAACGTGCAGGTTCTGCGGGAGTCGAGTTGAGACGATGATCTTCCCACCCCTGCCGCTCTCCGGGGCTGGCGAGTCCAAGGACCGAAAGGTGCTCAAGATCTGTGAGCTGACTCGGCAAATCAAGAACACCCTGGAGACTCGCTTCTGCGGTCTCTGGCTCGAAGGAGAAGTTTCGAACTTTACCCGTGCCGCCTCGGGCCATCTCTACTTCACGTTGAAGGACGAAGAGTCCCAGATCCGTGCGGTCATGTTTCGCGGCGCCGCCTCGAGCCTCGGCTTCGAGGTCGCTTCGGGTAACAAGGTCCAGGCCTACGGCGACGTGTCGGTCTACCCGCCCAGGGGTGAATACCAGCTCAAGGTCACCCGCATGCAGCCAGCCGGGATCGGGGACTTGCAGCTCGCCTTCGAGGCCCTGAAGAAGAAGCTGGGGGAAGAGGGGCTATTCGACGAAGCTCGCAAGCGGCCAATCCCCGCCATGCCGAGACGAATCGGCGTCGTCACGTCCCCGACAGGAGCGGCCATTCGGGACATCCTGAACGTGGCGACGCGGCGATTTCCAAACATCTCCCTGGTCCTCGCTCCCTGCAAGGTTCAGGGACAAGGTTCCGCCCAGGAAGTGGCGGATCGAATCGAGTTGCTGAACGAAACGGGGGGCTTCGACGTGCTGATTGTCGGCCGGGGCGGCGGCTCTCTCGAGGACCTCTGGGCCTTCAACGAGGAAGTGGTTGCCCGAGCCATCGCCGCATCGGCGATACCGGTGATCAGCGCAGTGGGTCACGAGATCGATTTCACGATCGCGGACTTCGTGGCCGATCTGAGGGCGCCGACTCCCTCGGCTGCGGCGGAGATTGCAGTCCCGGATCAGGCAGAGCTGTATCGCCGGATACAGGAGCTGTCTTCCCGTATCCGCCGATCCGTCACGAGGAAGTTCGAATGGTTGAGCGAGCGGCACGACGCCGTCGCAGGTAGGGCCTTGTTCCGGAGGCCCATGGAGATGATCGAGCAGTACTCCATGCGTCTCGACGAGTTGCTGGGACGAATGGGGTCTTCGTCGCGAACACACATGACGCTGAAGGAATCCGCCTTCGAGGCCATGCTGAATCGACTGGAACCGGTCAGCCCGATCCGTACGATGCGACGGGGTTACTCCATCGTGACCCGTCAGGACGATGGCCAGCCCTTGACCGATGCGTCGGCGTGCGTGGCCGGAGAGATGTTGCGGGTCCGGATGGCCCAGGGCGAGTTGAGTTGCACCGTGGCCGATGTCTCTCGGGAGTCGGCCCGGCGCGGGGAGCAGGGGCTACTGCCCTTGAGTTGAGGAACCATGACGGAGAAGAAAGGCAAGACCAGGGAGAAGGCCGCCCCGACAGAGCCCGAGGAAGCACGACCCTTCGAAGAGGCCCTGAAGGAGCTGGAACAGCTTGCGGCGCAGATGGAGCGGGGGGACCTGACTCTCGATGATGCCGTGGAGGCCTACGACAAGGGCATTCGCCTGTCGAAGCACTGCCGGAAGAAGCTCGACGAGGCCGAAGGGAAGATCCAGAAACTGACCCGGGAAGCCGGGTTGTCCGACCTCGACGAGGGGCCCCGCGAGTAGCGGATTCAGCTTGCCAGTCAATCAAGGTTTGAACTCGGACCGCCGAGATCGGCCCGGTATCTTTCCTCCGGTCCATGGCCGTCTGCTCCGGATCCTGATGGCGGTGCTCATGCTGGGCGTGCTGCCGGCACCCTCCTGGGCCGTGGACATTCATCTCTGGGAGTTTCCCCGGATTCCTGATCCGGCGGATCCCCACGATCGATTCTCATGGATCAAGCAGCTGCTACAACAGTTCGAGTCACGGCATCCGGGAGTCCGGGTACACCTGACTGAGCTGACCTGGAAGAGCGGACAGGACAAGCTCAAGATCGCCGTGTACGCCGGAGCACCGCCGGATCTGACCAGCGGTGTGCTGCCAGTGAAGCTCGCCGCCGAGGGAGTCCTGGACCCGGTCGATGAATACCTGAGGGATGAAGATCGGGCTGACTATCTGCCCGGGACTCTGGAGTCGTTCCAGCATGGCGGCAGCACCGGGGGATGGCCCTGGTGCACCGTCGGAGACCTGCTGTTTCTGAACCTGGATCTGGCACGGAAGACCGGCGTCGAGCCCCCCCCCGAGGGCCAGTGGCCCTGGTCCCGGTTCCGGCAGGCCATGGCTGACTTGACGGTCGATGCCGACCGTGACGGGGTCCCCGAGACCCACGGATTTGGCTTCGTGTCCGTGAAGGACCGGCAAGCCGACTTCGGCCTGCTCCGAATGGATGGAGCCGAGTTGTTGCCTCGCCAAGGCGGTGAGGGCCTCGGATCGCCTCAGGCGCTTCAGTCGCTCCAGCGGATGCTTCAGCTCATCCAGGTCGACAAGGTCGCGCCGGAGAATTGCGGTGGAATGGAGCCAAAGGACCTCTGGCAAGGTTTCTTCGAGCGTCGGTCCATCGCCTGTGCGCCTTTCGGTCTCTGGGCGTTGAAGGCACTGGAGAAGCGGAAGCCCTTCGACTTCACCATCGCCGCATTCCCTCACATCCCTCCCGCCGACAGGGGCCGGTCACCGACGGCCACCAGCGGCTACATGGTGTTTCGCCAGGACGACGGCGAGAAGCGAAGGCTCTGCCATGAGCTGGCCAGGTTCCTCACCAGTGGTTCCAACCAGAGACTGCTGGCGGGTTACGGCCAGTTTCCGACCCGTCGATCCGCCGGGGACATCTATCCCGGCAGTCCCAGAATGCGGCTCGCTCAGAAGATCCTGGCAGGCGGTTATCCCCTTCCGGTTCACAGCAGCTGGGCCCGGATGGATGCCCGGATCAAGGCCGGAGTTCAGCGGGTACTGCTGGGGGAGCGGCAGCCCGGAGAGGAGTTGAAGGCCATGGACGCCGAGATCCGGGCTCTTTCGGCCGCCTCCAGGGGGACGGCGAACCGGGGAACCCGTCGTGGTCGATCCGCGGATCCCCCGGTCCTGACCGTGGCTCTAGTGATCCTTGGCGCCTTCCTTTCCTGTCTGATGGTGCCGAGAGTCCGGAGGCGTCTGGGGGATCCCTCGGCCTACGGGTTTCTTCTGCCTTCTCTGTCGATCTTTGGAATCTTCATGCTCTGGCCTGTCATCCGTGCCTTCCTCCTGGCCTTTCAGGAGTACTCGCCTGGTGCTGGCGCCCTGGAAGGATTCGTGGGGCTCCGCAACTTCGAGCGCATCCAGGGCAACGAAGGCTTCTGGCGGGCCGTGGCCAACACCGCAGTGTACACGGCCCTGGTGGTGCCCGCACAGATCGGCGTGGGGCTCATCCTGGCCAGCTTGCTCTATCCCCTGGCTAGTAGAGCTCGTAACTTCTTCCGGGCGGCATTCTATCTCCCTGGCGTGGCCTCCGTGGTCGTACTCGCCATGGTCTGGCGCTGGCTCTATGATGACACCTTCGGTCTGGCCAACAACCTGCTTGCCACCGCCGCCGGGGCGCCCCTCTATCAACTCCTGGCTAACCTCAAACCTCTACTGGCCCGTCCAGGACCTGCGCTGGCCTTTGTCTACACCTCCCTGTTCCTCTGCATGGTAGCCAGGAGTCTCTTCGATTCCGAGAAGGCGGGATGGATCGTTGCGGCCCTGGCGGTACTCTCGGGCTTCGGATGGATCGGACTCTCCCTGACCTGGGCCTGGCGCCCCTTCGAGCCCGTGCGATGGCTGACCTCGACGGACCTGTCTCTGTTCTCCATCGCCTTGACTTCCATTCTTCGGGGGCCTGGCGGGGCCTTGCTGATTTACCTGGCCGCCCTGGAAGCTATCCCGTCGGAGCTGTTCGAGGCGGCCCGCTCCGATGGCGCCGGTCCGCTGGCACAGTGGTGGCATGTGATGTTGCCCCTGGTGAAACCGACAACCCTCTTCCTCGCTGTCACGGGGGCCATCGACTCCTTTCAGGTCTTCGCTCAGGTCCTGATGTTGACCGACGGCGGACCGGCAGGCTCGTCGACAGTCCTGGTGCATCAAATCTACGTCCGGGCCTTCCGCGATCTGGAGTTCGGTGAGGCCAGCGCCATGGCCTTGCTGTTGTTTCTGGTCCTGGTGACGGTCTCTGCGATCCAGTACCGATTCCTCCGTTCTGACTGGGAGCTCTGAATCTTTCAACCAAATGAGACTGCTACTCTTCGACATCGACGGCACTCTGGTCCGCTCCGGTGGCGCCGGTGCCAGGGCCCTCACCCGGGCCTTTCAGGACTTGCATGACATTGACGACGCCATGGCCGACATTCATTTTGCTGGCTGTACGGACCCCATGATCGTCCGGGACATCTTCCAGAAGAAGGTCGGTCGAGGGGACCGGGAGGGGGAGGTTCAGGCAGTCCTGGAGCGTTACCTGTCCCATCTGGCTGATACGATCAACGAGGTTGAGGGCGCCGCCGTGCTGCCCGGTGTCGTGCCCCTGCTGGAAGATCTCTCGGGTCGTCCTGGCGTCGTCCTCGGTCTGTTGACGGGCAACATCGAAGCTGGTGCCAGGATCAAGCTGGGCCGGTTCGATCTCAACCGGTTCTTTGCCTTCGGGGGGTTCGCCTCCGATGCCGACGATCGCCGGCAGATCGCCAGGATTGCCCGGCAGCGTGGCCGAGATTCCGTGGAGCGGCCCATCGAGGACACCCAGGTCTATGTCATCGGAGATACTCCGAAGGACGTGGACTGCGGCCGGGCGATGGGGGCCCGCACCTTGGCTGTCGCAACGGGGCCGCACTCCCGGGAAGATCTGTCCACCCACTCGCCAGACTATCTCTATGACGATCTGGAGAAGACAGTGGAGCTGGTCGAGACCTTCCTGGCAGACCGGGCCTGAGCAGGTCAGGGCGCCAGAACCCGGGCAGCGGACTTGAGCAGCACCTTCAGATCCAGGAGCAGGCTGCGGTGGAGCACATAGTAGAGATCGAGGCGAACCATCTGCTCGAATCGCCACTTGCTGTCCTTCTCCACCTGCCACAGACCCGTGACTCCCGGCTTCTCTGCGAAGCGGGAGTGGTGCCAGTCGTGGTACTGTCCCACGTCCTGGGGCCTGGGTGGCCTGGGACCGACCAGACTCATTTCCCCCCGGAGCACGTTCAGTAGTTGGGGCAACTTCTCCAGTTTGCGCTTCCTGACGAGCTCGGCGAAGGGGGAGGCGGCGGGCGTATTCTCCGAGTCGTGGGGCGACAGTCCATCGGAGTCTGGCATCAGGGCAGTGGTCCGGAACTTGAGCATCCGGTAGGGTAGCCCTCCAGCGCCGATGTGCTCCTGGGCGATCAGGGCCGGTCCACCGTCTCTCAGCTTCAGCCCCAGCCCGATCAGGAGGAGCAGGGGAGACAGAAGGAACAGGGTCGCTGACGCAATGCCCACATCCATGGTGCGCTTCAGCAAGCGAGACAGCCCGTCGAGGGGCACGCCGGGAAGGTCCATGGCCGGGAAGTCGCAGAGATCGATCTGGTCGATCGAGAGCAGGTAGGCTCCCGGCGCAGTGAGGACCACCTTGACGTCCAGGTTTGCCTGCCGGCATGCCACGACGGGTGCCATCAGGCTCTCCAGGGAGCCCTTCTCCTGGACAAAGATCACTTCTTGAGCTCGGATGGATCGCGCCAGGTCGGGCAAGCTATCCACCGGACCTAGCAGGGGACTCAGAGTTCGGTCTTCGCCCACGAACCCGGCGACCTCGAAGCCCAGGCCCGGTTCGGCGCCTATCCGCCCGGCAAGCTCCAGCGCCACCGGGCCGGTGCCAACCACGACACAG
Source organism: Candidatus Cloacimonadota bacterium (assembly GCA_021772705.1). GTDB lineage: Bacteria > Muiribacteriota > UBA6191 > JACPRK01 > JACPRK01 > OFTM100. The sequence goes on from JAJFLN010000003.1 coordinate 6,581, forward strand.
CGCCGCCGGGCTATCCTCCGCATCGCTAACCATCGGCGCAGTTGCAGCAGTAGCCAGCGCACGCTAGTCAAGGCCAGGATCGCCCGGGGCACGGCGCTCAGGAATGCCAGTCTGGATCGATACAGATGAGGCAGAGGGAGCTGGGTCAGATAGAAGAACAGGCCTCCGGCCAGGATTCCTGCAGTCACGGGCCGGGCGGCGCCCAAGGCCAGCTCCGCGATGCCCTCAGTGCCCTGGAACCGGTAGTACCCCATCCCGATGGCGAGGGCCTGCAACAGCAGGATGGGTATGATCGATACTGGCCAGTCGCTCCAGCCCCAGATGGCCATGAACAGCAGCAGGGCGTCCAGAAGCAGGAACGCTGGGAGCTTGAGCAGCGAGACGTGGGCTTTCAACTCGTAGACCAGCTCTCCCCACTTGTCGTAGTAGCGGACGGCGCTCTCGAGGTGACTCCAAAGATCCGGGTTCAGTAGTCCCGGCTCCCGGCTCGCCTGCCGATACACGTGGGTAACCTCCGCGTCAGGACAGAAGTAGACTGCCCAGCCAGCCTGCTTCATCCGGAAGCACCAGTCCACGTCTTCCAGGTAGAGGAAGTAGCGCTCGTCCATCAGGCCGATCTGCTCCACCGCACGCCGCCGGACCATCATGGCGGCGCCGAGTATCCAGTCGATCTTCCGGACCGAGTCGTGGTTCCAACCCTGCATCAGATGTTCCTTCACCGCAGGGTGGTTCGGGAACAACCTTCCGAGGAGTGTGCGGCGGAAAAGCAAAGTTTTGAAAGTGTAGAAGGTGCGGCACGAGGCCTGGAGCCGACCATCGGGATACTTGAGCCGCGGGCCGGCGATGCCGCAGTCCGGATGGTCATCCATGAAGTCCACCAGGGTCCTGAGTGCCCCGGGAAGGATGACCGTGTCGGCATTGAGCACCAGGAAGAACTCGCCTCGTGCCGCCTGAATGGCCTGGTTGGTGCCGGCCGAGAAGCCGACGTTCACCGCGTTGGCGATGAGCTTGACGTCAGGGAACTCCTCCTCCACCATCCGGGCTGAACTATCGGGCGAGTCGTTGTCGACGACGATCAACTCCGCTCGAAGCCCGATCGACTCTCGCCGGACTGACTTGATGGATCGTCGCAGGAAGTCCACCGTGTCGTAGTTGACGATGATCACCGATAGCCGGACTCCGCTTTGCTCCGAGGCCTGTTCGGGCAACTCTCTCAGTCGCCGGCTTCCAATGGGAATGTCGTGGTGCCTCGAAGCGTCCTCGGCTGGGCCGGGCGAATCGGGCAGCAGGGTGGCGTCAAGGACACCGGTCAGGGCGGCGTCAGAGCGGCTGAGCCGCCGGGTATCAGCCGAGCCGGACCTGGATGAGCGGACTCGTCGCCGAGCCTGCTTCTGTGTCCCGATTGACTCTCTTTGTCTTCTTGCCGCCACGTTGTCTCTTCAGAGGGAGGGGCCCGCCACGTCCACCGCGGTTCGTCCCCCATCCGCCGACCCCCTATATTACTGCGCCGGGGCGCGATCTGGCCTGACTCCTGCCCACTTCATTCGACTTTCGTCCCGGTCCGGGAGAGTTCAGCGGTCCAGCAACTCCTCATAGGCCTGGCTCAGGAGTCCGGCCGTTCGCTTCCAGCTGAACTGCCGGGCCCGCGCTCGCGTCCCTCCGTTGTTGTCGCCCGACCAGGCAGCCAGGACTTTCTCGCGAATCTCGACACCATCGCCGGGGTCGAAATAGAGAGCCTGATCCCCCAGATAGTCCCGCAGGTAGCCTCGGCTTGTGGAGAGTACCCGGCACCCTGCAGCGGCTGCCTCGAGACTGACGAGGCCGACGTTCTCGAACCAGCTCGACAGAACATGAATCCGGGCGGCAGCCATGGACCGGGCCAGGGCCGGACGGGGCAGGGCATCGACGTGCCACGTATCGGGGCGGCGGGCGACTCGTCTCTTGAATTCTCGAACGTAGCTCCCGTGGGCTCCATTGGGTGCTCCGAGGAATACCAGCGGAATCTCCAGCCCTTCCAGGGCATCGAGCAGGCCGATCTGATTCTTTAGGTCTTCGATGCGACCCACGGACAAGACGTGATTCCCGTCCTGCCACGGCCCCATCGGGTTACCTGTCCCGGGATTGAAGAACTCCCGATCGATGCCCAGGGGGATGATCTTCCCGCTCCGGACCGGTCCGAACCGCTGCTCCAGATCCACCTTCTCGCCCGGCCCCGTGAAGAGGACGGCACCGGCCTTCTGGACTAGCCGTGCCTGGCTTGCCTGGTGCCCCTCCCACAGCTGCCTCCAGGCTGGCTCGAGCAGGCGCCTGTCGGACCAGGCCTGATGGACGGCCCGGCAACACTCCAGGCCGCTATCTCCCAGTACCTGATGCAGCCAGCGGCCTCGTCCGTGCCGGCCCCGTTGATTGTATTCCGACAGATCCTGATAGATGGCTGTCAGGACCGTGGGGATCCCCTTGCCCTCGGCGCGGCGAAAGTGATGGGCCGTCTCGGTGATCCGGCTCAGATTGAACAGGTGCACGAGATCGACGCCAGCAAGGTTGGGCTCCAGGCTGGTGGCGATGGTCGCCTCGATACCGGCTTGATTCAGAGCCCGGCAGGTTGACTCGATCTGGACCGTGTCTCCTCCACGCTTCTCCAGCAAGTTCACCCGACCGACGAGGAGAGCCCGGAGGGGGCGCATCAGTGACCTCCGGACCCGCCCGGCTCGATGAGAATCGCCACTCCATTTCTCCAGGCCTTCAGCAGTTGATCCGCTCTGTAGACAGTCTGGCCTGCCTCGACGGTCCCGGCGGCCGGATCGTTGACCAGAACGCCGCCATCGTCGTCCAGACCGCGGATGACCAGCAGGTGTCCCTTGGTTCCGTTCTTCATGG
>JAJFLN010000021.1 GCA_021772705.1 Candidatus Cloacimonadota bacterium
TGGAAGACGTTGGGCAGGATGTGGACGAAGATGCAGCGGGCATCACCGGCTCCCAGGGCCTTGGCGGCGATGACGTAGTCCCGCTGCTTGTGCTTCATGAACTCCGCCCGGATCAGGCGGCAGAGGGTGACCCAGGTGGTCATTCCGATGGCCACATAGACCGCCCCCATCCCCTTCCCGAGGACCATACAGGCCGTCAGGATCAGGAGGAGTTCGGGAATACTGGCGACGGTGGAGTAGAACCAGACGATACCCTCGTCGATCCGGCCACCGAAGTATCCCGCCAGGGCCCCGAAGAAGACACCAATGGGCACGGCGATGAGGGAGCTGATCAGGCCCACGGACATGGCTATCCGGGAGCCATGGATGATCCGCTGCCAGACGTCGCGGCCCAGGAAGTCGGTTCCCATGGGATAGTCCCAGGTCTTCTTCTCGAACATGCGATTCCAGACTTGCTTCCAGAAGACGGCCCTGGGAAGCCTGTCGGTGAACCAGCCGATGAACGTCTCGTTTTCCTCGAAGTCCTCGTCGTCCCAGACCTCATCGGGCAACTCGAACATCCGGGTCCAGGATGGAGCCTTGTAGCTGTCGTACAGCTCCTCGTCGAAGTCGGCGGCGATGGCGCCGGCGCTGGCCAGCATGGCCACCACGGCGTAGAGGACCACGATGAAGAAACAGATGACAGCGAACTTGTCCTTCCAGATCCGGCGGGCAGCGTCGCTGTAGAGACCTCGGGATGTGGCGGTTGATTTCATGATGATTCGGCCTCCTCCCGGGTCAGGACAGCTCCACTCTCGGATCCACGAGGGAGTAGCAGATGTCGGTCATCAGGTTGGCGAAGATGTAAAGGACGGACCCGATGAAGACCACGGCCTTGATGACCGGGAAATCGGATTCGTTGATTGCCTTCACGGACAGGTAACCCAGGCCGGGGATGCCGAAGAAGTTCTCCAGAAGCAGAGAGCCGGTGTAGAGGAATGGCAGGGTGATGATCACGTTGGTCAGGATCGGGATCATGGCATTCTTCAGGACATGCTTGAAGAGCACTTTCGGGTTGGAAAGTCCCTTGGCCCGGGCGGTCCTGACGTAGTCCTGTCCCGTCTCGTCGAGGATCACGGTCCGGTAGAACCGGACCTCGGCGCCGAGACTGACGGTGACGTAAATCAACCAGGGTAAGAAGAAGTACCTCAGTCCCGCGAAACCCTTTTCGTACCCAGAGATCTCGAACATGTCCAGCTTGAAGGCCAGGTAGTACTGACCGGCGATGATGTAGGCGAGCATGCTGATGCACATGCCCAGGACGCAGAGCAACACCGTGATCCGATCGAACCAGGACCCTCGGAAGTAGGCACAGAAGAGACTGATCGAGACGGATATCATGATGGACATGAAGAACGCCGGAACCGTCAGGGTCAGGGACGGCACCAGTCCATCGAGGAGCATGGTGGAGATCTTCTGCTTCGTCGCCCAGGAGTAGCCAAAGTCGAATGTGGCGCACTGCTTGAGGAAGAAGATGAACTGGTCCAGCCGACTGCCTTCCAGGCCCAGATCCTTTCTGAGGTCGAGGATCTGCTCTTCCGTGGCGAATTTTCCGAGCATCTTCGGCGTCGGATCGCCGCCGACGAGGTTGAAGAGGGCAAACGTGATCAGCGCCACGCCAAAGACCAGGGGTATGGCGTAGAGGGATCTACGGACGATGTAGTTGAACATCTGGAAGCGTCTCCGGCCGGACCCCGTCGCGGGGTGATTCGATGTTGCGCCTCAGAACTCTTAGCACACCGGGTGGCTCAGAGCTTCTTCCTCTTCTCGGCTCGCAAGGCCGCATCGACCCTGTAGTACTTGTAGAAGCCCTTTCCGATGGCGTGATACTTGTAGTTCCTCATCCAGCTGTGCTGCAGGGCGAACCGCTGCCGGTGGACACCCATGATCCAGGGGCAGTCGTCCCAGAGAATCTTGACCATCTTGTCGATGACCGCCAGACGTTCCGGGCCGTCGGGCATGTTCTTCATCTGTTCGTAGAGCTTGTCGTACTCGGGATTCTTGTAGTTGGCCGAGTTGGGGCTGGGAGACTCGTTGGGTCCGTAGAGCAGCTGCAGGAAGTTCTCCGGATCCGGGTAGTCCGCCGACCAGGCCACACCGAAGATCTGGGCCCTCTTGGTCCGCAACTTCTGACTGAACTCGGGCCAGGTGTTGGCGTTGATCTTCATCTTGATACCGATCCGGGACATCTCGCGAGTGAACATCTCACCGAACTGCCTCGACGTGCTGTCGGCCATGTTCTCGTAGACGAACTCCGGAAGGCCCTCGCCGTTGGGAAATCCGGCCTCGGCCAAGAGCTTCTTCGCCTCTTCCGGATCGTAGCGGGCCCAGGGGTTCACCCGGGTCTTGTCATAACCGAACAGGCCCGGAGGGATCGGCGTCTGGGCCGGAATAGCCCTGCCGTTGTAGAACAAATTGATCCGTCGCTTCGTGTTGTATCCCAGGCTGATAGCCCGCCGGAGCAGGGCGTTCTTGCCCAGGATAGGGTCTTCCATGTTGAAGGCCGTGTAGGTCGCATCGGGCTCGACGGACTTGGCCAGGATCAGACCCTTGCGGGCCAGCCTCTTCTTGAGAGTGTTGGTCTCCTTGTCGATGGCGGCGTCGTAGTTGTCCTTGGGAATGCCACCCACGTCGAACTGGCCCTTGAGCAGCTTGAGCCACCTGGGCTGATCCTCGACGACGATGTGCATCTCCACCCGGTCCGTGAGAGGCACCACCTTTCCCGCATCATCCAGCAGTCCCGCTTCCTTGTCACCGGGCTCGCCGACGGAAGGATAGACCTCCTTGCGGAAGTTGGGATTTCTCTCGAAGACGATCCTGGAGTTTCGTATCCACTCCTTGACCAGATAAGGTCCGGTCCCCACGGGATGGTTCAGGAACTCCTTGTCGTAGGTCTCCACTGCTTCCCTGGGAACAGCGGAGGCAAAGGTCATGGAGAGCACGTAGAGGAACTGGGGATAAGGGCCCGTGAGGGTCACCACCAGAGTGTGCTTGTCCGGAGCCTGAAGGCCCGAAACGGCCACGGAGTAATCCGTCTTCTCAGCTGCCTGGGCTGTGTTCCGGAAGTCGTCCAACCCCTGAATCCGGTTCTCGAAGATCCACCATCCCGAGGAGTGCTTCCGGGGATCCGCGAGACGTTTCCAGGAGTAGATGAAGTCCTCTGCCACCAGCTCTCGTCCCTTTCCACCGGTCGCCTTGAAACAAGGATCGTCCATGAATCGGACGCTCTTCTTGAGCTTGAATGTCAGAACCAGACCGTCCTCGCTCACTTCTGGCAGGGCCTCCGCCAGGTTGGGTACGACCTTGAATGGCCGCTCCAGATAGGAGTACTGGGTCAGGCCTTCGTAGACCTGCGAGGCCGCCGTGTTGGAATAGAGGTCGTCGCTGATGACGGGATCGAATCCCTTCACGTCGGCGATGACGGCAAGACGAACTGCCGTATCCGGCTCTTCGGAATAGGCGGAGCCCGGTGCCCCGATTCCCATGATGGCCAGGACCATCAGGACAGTCAGAGTCGTCAGTACCGTGCGCATTGAGGAACCTCCCAGGGTTCGATTGGTGCTCAAAAAGCTTGGAGTTCGAAGGATGATAGTATGGCCCCGAGTCGAATTCAAGGAAAGGACCGTAGACCCGCCGGATGCCCACTCCGACCTCACCAGGATCCGCTCCAGAAAAGCCAAGGCCGCTCTCGGTGGCCCGCTGGCTTCTGCCAGGAGGGGACCCTGCACGCCTCTTCGTGATCCTCATGATCGTGACCTGCTTCTTCGGGTTGAAGGGCCGCTTCATCAACCCCGACAGCGCCGGTTACTACATGTTCATCCTCTCCCCCTTCCTCGATGGTGACCTGGACTACACCAACGACCTGGACCGGCTGCAGGTCCAACCGATCCACCGGAAGAACAACTTCCGCCCCTCCGCCTCGGGATTGCCCATGAACCCCTTCGCCATCGGCGCCCCGATGTTGCTTGCCCCCTTCTTCCTCCTGGCTCACCTGCTCGCCATCCCCCTCCGGGCGATGGGATGGATGACTCACCCCCTCTGGTACTGGGATCTGAATGGCATCTACTACCTGACCCTGGTGGTGGGAAACGCCCTGCTGGCCACGGTCACCATGTACCTCCTCTACCGGATTCTCCTGCGCCTCGTCTCTCCCGAGGCCTCTCTCTGGACCGTCCTGCTCTGCTGGTTCGCCAGCCCCCTTCCTGCTTATATTTATCTCTACGGAAACCACTCGCATCTGGCATCGGCCTTCACGAGCACTCTTGCCGTGGGCCTCTGGCTCGCCTCCGGAGAACGAAAGGAACCGAAGGACTATCTTGTCTTCGGCGCCGTCTGCGGCCTCTGTGCGCTGGTCCGGTGGCAGGACGCCTTGATCCTGGGGCTGGTGCTGCTGCCGCTGAAGCGGCCGGATCGGTACCTTCGCTGCCTGGTCATGTCTGCCATCGGATTCTGGTCTCTGTTCAGTCTCCAGCTTGCGGAGTGGCTCTACATCCACCACACCATCTTCGTCCAGCCTCCGGCGCAGGGTTTCATGCGGTGGCTCGATCCCCAGATTCTAGGATTGCTCCTGTCGGCCAGGATGGGCCTGTTCACCTGGCATCCCATGTTTCTCATCAGCATCGTCGGCCTCCGCCACCTGGGCAAGCGAAGCTGGGTGCTGGTGGCGGGAGTGCTGCTGATGCTCGGCGCCCAGACCTACATCAACGCCTGTGTCCCGGACTGGTGGGGGGGCAACTCCTTCGGCAAGCGCCGCATGATGGGACTCCTGCCTCTCCTGGCCCTTCCCATAGCAGTCTTCTTCGAGGGCACAGCCCGGGCCGGGAGCAGAGCCAGGAAGTTCGCCTGGGCTATGGCAGCGGCGCTGGTGGCGTTCAACTTCCTGCTCTTCTTCCAGTACTACCGGCAGGATATTTTCTTCTCCAGCGGCCGATTCAGCTATCCCGAGATCCTGGCGAATCAGTGGCGGGTCGTGACCGCGACCAGCAGTCTCATCCTGCCCTTCCTGCAGGAGACCCTCTGGGCCCAGCTGGCAGGACTGTCATCGGCGGGCAAGGTGCTCACCCTCGCGGCCTGGGCGGGCATCCTGGCCCTGGGAGTGGCCGGCTTCCGGTGCCTCCTGGATCGACAGTACTTTCCACTGCCCATCGGGGACCGGACGAGGCACGGGGTGAGCTGCCAAAGACAGTCACCCAGGGTGGCTAGCTCTCGGGACTGAGCCGGAAGGCCATCGCCTCGACCCGTCGATCCAACCACTCCCCCACGGCGGAAAACCCTCCCCCGGTCAGGCCCACCAAAGCCGTGATGGCAACCGGGCCATCTCGCAGGGTCTGGGGGGCGAAGGGCTTCCAGGTCAGGAATACCTCCCCTTCGGAAGTCAGACCCAGGATGCGGCCACCCCGGGTCGAGACCAGGATACGCCCGGCCCGATCGCAGGCCATCCGGGAACGGGAGTCCACCTCTGTGGCCCGCCAGAAGTCCCGTTCCTTCCCCCTCGGATCGAGGATGGAAATTCCGCCCAGGTCCGCCAGAACACAGGCCACCCGGCCATCAGGCAGAGCACAGATCGCCCCGGCTCCAGGAAGCATCCAACGGGACAACTCGGTTCCGCCGGTCTCGATCCGTCGCAGCGTACCGGCCTCGGAGTTGGAGACCCAGAAGAGCCGGCGGACCGGATCGTAGGTGACAGTGCTGGCGGACTGGTCGGTTCCCGGCATGTCCAGTTCCTGGCAGTCCCCACCTCCGGCGGCAATGAGGTGGAGACGTTGCCCGGGAGCGTCGGCGATGAGAATGGCCCCATCAGGCGAACGGGTCACGTTGAGTTGCATGGGGTCGATGAAGTCACCACCCTTCAGGTTGGGACAGACATCTAGCTGGGTTCGGATAGCCTCCTGGGAGAACTCGATTCCACTCCCGAGGAGCCTTGCTGTGAGCTGCATGACCACAGAATTCAACCGCTCTGGCTCCTGATCTCCCAGCCTGAGTTCCAGGAAGCCTCTGTTCGACAGCTTCATCCGCTGCCTCGCTGTCCGGCGAGCCCGGAGACCCGGCCGGACCGGGTCGCCTGCGATGTAACAGGCCGCCGGAACGGGCACGGGGCTCTTCACTGCTGCCGGGTCGCCAAAGTACGACGAAACCGCTCCATCGGGAATCAGACTGGCTTTCCAGAGCAAGACTGGAGCCTTCCAGCCCGGTTCGGCCGATTGACTCGAGACTCGCAGCAGGTGCCAGCCCTCGGCCAGGGGACCCTCCAGACTCGCCGCTCCGGAGTTGGAGGCCTCTTGTCTACCGGACAACTCGAGGGACAGGACGCCAGGCCCCCGAAGGGTCAAGGTCCAGCGACCGGACTGGGGAATGTAGATCGACCCGGACCACGTCCCGTGCTGGATCTCTGACGACAGTCCGCCGGGTAGCTCGAGACCGGCAACTCGCGTGGTGGAACTCTCGCCGTCGGGACCCAAGGAGGTGAACTGAAGCCCTCGATGTCTCCAGGCATCCAGGCCAGGAACCGTGTAGACCTGGATCGAGGCGCCCCGGCCGGGGTCTTCCCAGACCGACACCTTCCCGCTGGGATGAACCTCTTGCAGCAAGGATGTCCAGCTCGCTCCAGGCAGCAAGAAACTCAGGTCCGGACCCGGCGGACCCAGGGGATAGGGGTTCAGGCCCTTGGCCAGATCGGAGCGAGGGTAGAGATCCAGCAGGAAGCTGACCTCAGGAGGAGGAGACTCGAGCGGAACGTCGGGATAGAGCAAGGGCTCGATGGGCACCACGAGACGGCGGTCTCCCGTGAGCCGTCTGGCCGTCGCCAGGGTCCGCAGCCTGGGAGGGGCGGCCTTGCCTGCTGTCAGCTGGAAGACCTCATCGGCCCCATAGAACATCTCTTCGGTGGCCGCGAAACAGACCAGTCCGAGGAACGCCCCTCGCCAGACTTCCCGTTGATTCCAGAATGGCCGAGATCGGGAGGACAGTGACTCGAACGCCACAGCTGCCAGTAGATGGGCCGGCAGCAGGCCCAGGATGTATCTACGGCTCGAGAAGGGATCGTAACCGACCACAAAGGGAGGAATGATCATCAAGCCGAGCAGTAAGGCCAGAAACAGGGGCCCCGAGGGATTGCGCCAGGCCTGGAACTCACGAAGCCCCAGGAACGGTCCCGGGTCGTCGGCCGCACCCTGCCACCGGCGCCGCCAGGTCCCGCACCAAGTCCAGAGCAACATGACCAGAGCGAGTAGCGCGCCAGCTCCCACCAGGTCCGGGTAGATCTGTGCGTAGTCGCTGGAGGGATTGAGTCCCAGAACCTGCTGCACCACGATGGGAGCTATCTCGACAGCCCTGTCCAGACGTTCCTGAATCGGAGTGGAGGCCCCCAGGCCGTCCTGGAACTTGAAGAGGTATGCCGCCATGGCCTGATCACCCTGAAGAACGAGAGGAGCAAAGGCCAGGGCGAGGACGGCGAAGGCCAGCAACAAGCCTCCCAGGACGCGCCTCTTCTGCTTCCAGCCGACGACCAGCAGAAGACCCAGCAAGGCGCCGGCAACCAGCACCGGAACGAGCCGGAAGGCAGGGTAGGTGTGAATTCCCAGAGCCATCCCCAATCCGAGACCCAGGAACTGGAACGGGCGTAGACCCAGAAGGGAGGCATGAAGAAAGTAGAGCGTGACGGCAAGGGCCGTCGGGACATAACCGATCGAGTTTCCGATCCGGCTGTAGCCCAGATGGACCACGTTGAAACAGAGCAACAGGGCGGATAGCAGTGCAGCCGCAGGACCGACGAATCGCCGCATCAGGACATAGGCCAGCGGCGGCAGCAGAGACGTGACGAAGGCGGTTGGAAAGCGAAAGGCCCAGAGGTTGCGGCCGAAGTGTCCCATCGAGAGGGCCTGCAGATGAAAGGTGGCGGCTTCCTCGCCTGGTTCGATCTCCGTCAGGACAAAGTCCTCGCTTCGCCCCTCGAGGATCTGAAGGACGATCTTGCCGTTGTTTCCTTCATCGTGAGAGACCCGGGCGGGATGGTACTCCAGGTCCGTCAGGCGGCACTCCGTCGAGGCAAACACCAGCAGAACAACGAACAACAGATCCGTCAGATGTTCTCGATACTTGAAGCCGGCCCCGGAGTCCTCTCCTCGACTCGGCATCTCACCCCTCCCCCAAGCCTCTGTGCTCTCCGTGCCCTCAGCGGCCAACCCGATCCTCAAGGGTGGCTGCCCCTCTGCGTGGCGCCCCCTCCGGGACTCCACCAACGGTCCGGGGCACTGGTGCGCATCACCGTTCACTGGACCGCTCGGTTGGCGGGGACATGGACATCGCCTCCAGTCTTTCGATGCGATGAATGGCTGCCCTGGCGTTCCTCCACTGGCCCTGGTGGATGCAAGCCAGCGCCAGGTCACGCCAGCCATGAACACTGGCCGGTCGAGCCAGGACGGCATCGTGGAGCTTACGCAGAACCGGGCTCAACGTGGCCAGATCAAAGGGGACCGGATCCCGGTCCGGATAAGAGGGCGGAGACCGGGAGGTCCGGGAAGAGGGATCGACCTTCGCTGGGCCGACGCCACGGCCCTCCGCCGGACTCGAATCGGAGCCCAGGAAGGGGGCGTATCGTGGCGTTGCCACCGAGAGTTCGTCGGCTCTGGCGAGGCACTTCTTGGCACGCTCTGGCTCCTCCAGAGCTTCATAGCACCGGGCCAGCTGTTTCCAGGCAGGGAGCCGTTCAGGGAGTATCTTCAGAACCTTCTCATACTCCTCGGCGGCCAGGGCGTGGCTGTTTTCAGCCATGAGCCGCCGGGCCCGGAGTTCCAGTCCAATGGCACGGAACCGATCGGCGAGGGATAGGCCGCCGGTCGTCACCGCCCCGGCTTCCACGGAAGTGGCGGCGGTGTCCGGCCAGGCCATCACCGCTTCAGTTCGCATCCCAGGGAGGACGACAGAAACGGCGAGAGCCATCCCACAAGTTCGTCTAAACATTGAGAAGTCCATGGTCCTCTCAGAGGCGCAAGGATGCCTGGGCAGCAACAGTCCCGATTCATGCTGCCGCCTGGCTCCGGACTCTGTCAAGTGACTGGGTCCTCGAAGGGTGCATGTCCCGTAGGGGGTCCCCTGGCCTATTCCGGATCCGTTCGCCCCACTATGGATGCCCGCATCCAGGACGACTGAATGGCCGAGTTTTCCCGATCCGTTCGTCCTGAGCTTGTCGAAGGATGAATGGAGCGGGCGGCCATATCGTCTGAGCTTGTCGAGGGGCCAGGCATGGCGTAGCTCCCTTGAGGCAGGAGACCATTCTTCCTGTACATCCTCGAGTGTTCCGATGGCTCCTACTACGTGGGCCACACGGACGACCTTCCAACGCGCCTTGCCCAGCACGAAGCTGGAACGAGCGGCGGCTATACGGCCACGAGGAAGCCGATTCGTCTCGCCTACAGTTGTGAGTTCACCACTCGTGAAGACGCCTTGGCCAGAGAGCGGCAA
>JAJFLN010000201.1 GCA_021772705.1 Candidatus Cloacimonadota bacterium
CGGTGCCGATCGTGGCCCTCACGGGGAGCGACGCCCGGATCTGGAGAGCATGGCCCTGGCATTTGGAGCCCATGACTTCATCTCCAAGATGGGGTTGAAGGATCGATGGCTGCGCCGAAGCGTCAGATACGCCGTCGAGCGGTCCAGGGCCCAGGCCCAGACGGACCTGGACCGGAGGAAGTACGAGGCGATCGTCAGTCACGCGCCCCTCCCCTTGGTCGCCCTCGACTCCAGGGGCCATGTCCAGCACATGAACCCCGCCGCCGAAACGACCTTCGGCTGGACCCTCGAGGAGGCCCGGGGGAAGTCCCCCCCCTGGCTGCCGGAGGGGGAGCAGAGCGGATTCGATGACCTCCTCCGCCGTCTCAGGGCAGGCGAGATCATCCGACTCGAGCATGTGCAACGGCGGCATCAGTCGGGAGAGCCCCTGGAGATCGCAGTCTCTGTAGCGCCCCTCTTCAACCACACCGGTGAATTCCAGGGAACCATCGGACTCCTGGTCAACGTGTCAGAAGAGCTGAAGAAACAGGCTGAACTGGACGAGCAGACTCGCATCGGCCGCCTCGCCGCAGACGTCGGCCTGGCCCTCAGCGAGAGCGAATCCTTGAGGACTGAATTACAACGTTGCTGCGAGGCAGCGGTGAAACATCTCGACGCCGCCTTCTGCAGGATCTGGACTCTCGATGAGGCTCTGGACACCCTGCTGCTCCAGGCCAGCGCCGGTCTCTACACTCACATCGATGGCGGCCACGCCCACGTCCCACTGGGGAAATTCAAGATCGGCCGCATCGCGTCGAGCCGCAAGGCTCTCATGACCAATTCGGTCCAGTCCGACTCGCAGATCGGAGATCCAGCCTGGGCGAAGCGGGAGGGAATGGTCGCCTTCGCCGGTTACCCGCTGGTCATCAACGACCAGCTTCTCGGGGTGATGGCCATGTTTTCCCGGACCCCACTGGGAGACCGGACCCTCAGGGGACTAGGAGCTGTTGCCCGTCAGATCGCCATGGCCATCCGGCGCCGTCAGTCGGAGGAGATGCTCTTGGCGCGCACCGAGATCCTCCAGGGCGTGACTCAGGCCATGAACATCTTCATCACGTCCGGAAACTGGGCCGAGGCGAATCGGCTGCTCTTGAACAGCGCCCTGCAGCAGTGCGGCGCTCCTCACGGATTCGTCGCCCAGGTCACCCCCGGCGGTGCCCTTCGTATCCAGGCTTTCATTGCCGGAGAGTGGACCGGCGAGGAAGGACAGAGGACCTTCGCCCGATACCGGAAGGAGTTCGAGGATACGGGCTCCGTAGCTCTGCCTTCCGGCGACAACCTCCTGACCCGGGCCATCCGGGAGGGCCGCACGCTTCTGACGAACGACCCATCGGCAACCCAAGGATTCAAGGGCATGCCCGAAGGCCATCCCCCTATCGAGTCCCTTCTACTCGCCCCGTGCGTTCTGGAGTCGGAGGTCGTCGGCCTCATTGGCGTGGCGAACCGGCCCGGCGGCTTCCGTGCCCGGGATCGGGAACGGCTGGACTCTATCGTCAGCCTCTCGACCTTCTTGCAGGACATTCACCGCCGGCGCAGCAGCGAACAGACCCTGCGAGATCACCTGCAACAGGCCGAGAAGATGAGCGCCATCGGTCAGCTGGCCGGAGGCGTGGCCCACGATTTCAACAACATCCTCACCGTCATGGGCGGCGCGGCGCACTTCATGCGAGACGAGATTCCCGCCCAGCACCCGAGCCATCCCGATGTGGAGACGATCCTTCAGTCCGTCGACCGGGCCTCGACGCTCACCAGCCAGCTCCTGGCCTTCAGTCGAAAGCAGATCGTCGAGCCCAGGACTCTCGACCTGCGAGACACTCTGAAGGAAACCGAACGGATGCTGCGCCGCCTCATCGGCGAGGACGTGGAACTCCAGACGCACAGGCCGCAGAACTTGCGGCTGGTCAAGGCAGACTCCGGCCAGATGGTTCAGATCTTCATGAACCTGGCGGTCAACTCCAGGGATGCCATGCCCCAGGGGGGCAAGCTGGAGATCGGCCTGGAGGACGTCCTAGTGAAGGAGGATCTGTGCGCCAACCCTCTGGATCTGAAGCCCGGCCCACACGTGCTCTTGACCGTGGCCGACACGGGCATCGGAATGGACAGCGAAACCATTCAACAGATATTTGAACCCTTCTTCACCACCAAGGGCGTCGGAAAGGGCACCGGCCTGGGCCTGGCCACGGTCTATGGCATCGTCAAGCAGGCCGGGGGAGACATCTCCGTCAGCAGCGAGCCCGGCAAGGGCACTCGGTTCTCCATGTACTTTCCGGCAATCGAGAGCGCCGCCACTCACCCGGACGACCATCAGACCCATCGTGCGAAAGATGATGGCAAGGGCGAGACAATCCTTGTGGTCGAGGACGACGACATGCTCCGCGCCCTGGCGACGAGCGTCCTGACCCGGGGTGGTTTCACGGTCCTGACGGCCGCTCGAGGCACCGAGGCTCTCGACATTTGCAACCGCGCCAGCCAGGCCATCGATCTGGTCCTCACAGACGTGGTGATGCCCGGCATGAGCGGCCGGGAGGCGGCGGAACAGATCCGCAAGACACGGCCCGGGACCCCCATTCTTTACATGTCGGGCTACACCGACGATGCCATCCTTCGCCACGGAATCCTGACGGAGGAGATCGAGTTCCTCGGCAAGCCCTTCAGCCCGAAGGCGCTGCTGGAGAAGGTGCGAAGCGTCCTGGACCTCCCGGCTCGCTAGCCCCTCGCCGCGCCGGTCTGGCTGCCCCGGTCTGAATCTTCTTGCTCCCACTTCCCAGCTGCCGATCAATTGGTTCCACCCAGTGCCGAAACCGACGCAGATACCGGGATACACCCTTCGGGAGCCACGGCGAAACCGGGGATCCCGCATCACTCTGTAACCGTTCGCCCTACTATGGATGCGGGCATCCATAGTAGGCCGAACGGATCTAGAACCCCCATGATCCGGCTTCGCTCCCCACCCTTCAGGAGCCGACCGCTGCCCGTCAGTCCAGCATCATGGAAGTCTCGTCATTTCCACCGTTGAGAGGCGCGTTCAGGATGGGGCCGCTCTCGGAGCCCCCGTCGCTGGCTCCGCCGGAGTAATCGTCGGAGAAGGTGGAGTCTCCACCCGGGCCGGTCGCCATCATCGGATCGTTGGCCGCGGGACCATCGGCCTCGGGCTTCCAGCGGCCCTGGATCTTGACGAGCCCCTCCTGCTGCTCGCCCATCAGGTGCTTGGTGCCCGTCCGGATACCGAAGGGGTACTGAGTGAAGTTCGACCAGTTGTAGGGCTGGTTGTATGCCGTGATGGTCACGTCTTCCGGGACCCGCTCGGCCAGCTGATTCAGGAAGTCCCGGTTGTTCTTGGCCACGCTGCAAGGCTTCAGATTGATCTGAGCTCCCTTTGCCCAGACGTCTCGCGGCGACAGACCGAGCTCCTGCATCCGCTTGTCGTAGGCGGGCAGGAAGTTCTCGGTGATCATGCTGTCCCGCGAAGGCTGGCCGGCAAAGAGGGTGTGAATGTAAGGGTCGTTCGGATTCGAGGGCGTGATATCGGGAAGCAGGTTCCTGGGGACGCTCGTGGAGTGGCCTGTCATGTAGAAGTTGGAGAGAGGCGTCATGTCCTTGCCGGGCATCATGGCCGTGACCATGTCGTCGACGCCGTAGTTGCCGTGAAGAAGCTGACCACCCACCTGCTGCTGCAGGTTCCGGGCGAAGGAGTCCTCGTCGCTGTCCAGGCTGCTGCCGCCGACCAGAGTGGTCAGGTTCCGTGTGCCTGGAGCGGCCCGCCGCACCGTGTCGTCGGTGACGACGGGAACGTTCACCCGGCCCGAGCCGGATCCGCCGCTGTCGCTGCCGCCGAAGAGGCCGAAGATTCCGGCGTTTGCCGCCGAGGGCGCCAGGACGAGGCCGAAGATCAGGAGGGCCGCCAGTATGCGGCTGTTTCCGTTCCGGGGCTGCTGGCTGTACTTGGAGGTGAGGCTCATCGTTCTCTCCTGAGAGGCGCTCCGGGCCGGGCAGGGCTTGTCGGAACGTCCAGGCGGCTTCGGGGGCCGCGTCTCTGTCGCTTCTTCCGATGCAGCCTTCGTGCCAACAGGCTTGAATCCAATCCAACAAAGGTTTTACACAGGCCAGTATGGCCTCAGGGGTCATGATATCTCCTCTCCATGGAGAAGAAATCCTCCCCTGCCAACCTCGGCAGATCCTCGACACCTTCCCCTCGAGAGCCAGGTCCCGCCGAGAGCCCGAAATGGGCCGGCCCTTCCCGGGAATCGGCTGCTATACTGTCGCCGTGTTTCCGACCCCCTCCAACCGGCAGTCCCTGAAACGGTGCCTCCGCCTGCTCCTCCCTGTCCTGCTGGCGGTTCCACTCCTGACCCAGCCGCTGGAGGGTCACAATCCAGGACTGGAAGATCCGCTCTTCAACGGAGGCCTGCGAGGCTCCGCCCTCGGCGAAGTCCTGCCGGCGGCCGTGCTCGATGGAAGGAACCCGCCCCTGGCCCGCATATCGGGCGATCTGGACGGCCGTGGGGGACCGGAACTGGCTGTGGTCTACGGCAAGCCCGGAGCCCTCTCCCTGGCCCTGCTGCAGCGTAACGAAATGGGAGCCTGGAAGCGTCTTGTGGAGTTCCAGCGACCCCACGATGGAATCGGGCAACTCCGGTTCTTCACCCCCAGGCACGGCTGGCCCCAGCTTCTGGTCGCCCACTGGCGTGCCGGACCGCTGCCCTGGGTCGGAGTCGTCGAGGTCTTCGCCCGGGATCCCCTCTCCGGCGACGTCAAAGCCATCCTCCACAAGGGCGCCAGCTCCTACCATTTGAAAGACCTGGACGGGGACGGCGTCCTCGACCTGATCCTGCGCCGGAACCGAGAGAAGATCACAGGAGGACCCGCCGTCTATCGATGGAACGGCACCAGCCTGCGCTCCGACAGCAGGGGATTGGACAGGTTCTATCAATCCGAAGCGGACCTGGCCCGGAAGAGGGGACAGAAGCTCATCGCCGGGGCCAAGCGCTCCGGCCCGGTGCCCATTCCCGCGATGGACTGGCTCCTGGTCGCCGCCGAGACGCTTGAACGAGGGGGCCGGAAGTTCGAGGCCTATCGCACCTACCGGCGGATTGCGCACCTGGGCAGGGTTGGCCGGGAGCTCCGGCTGGGCGCAGAAGCAGACTGGCCCCGCAGAGACCTCCGGACCCGAGAAGCCAATGAGCACATGCTTCGCCTGGAGCAGCAGCAGGCCCAGGAATCGGCCCGGGCTGCAACCGCCACCGGCTCCGTCTCGGGCACCATTGCCATGACCACCACCGACGCCGACGCCTCGCCACCGGCGGTGGACATCAACGACGACGAGATCGGTACGGGATACATGGGCGATCAGGCCTTCCAGCCCGAGGAGTCCGAGACGGAGGGCTTCCAGCCCATCGAACCCGGCGAGCCTCCTTCCCTGGCCATCGAGCCCCCCGAGGCACCAGTTCAGGCCATCGACGAGCTGCAGCCAACGGAGCCAGCCCAGGACGAGCCGCCCGCGCCACCTCCGCCGCCACCGCCCGGTGCCGAACCAGGCCTGGACGAGACCGAATTCGAAGAACCGCCTCCACCGCCACCGCCTCCTGGCGAAGAGCCCTCCGGTCCCCCGGCTCCTCCAGCCCCACCGGAGCTGGACGAGTCCGCCTTCGAGTAGAGGGATCCCGTTAGTCCTTGGGATCCGCACACGACTGGACCCGAACTCCGAGAGGTCACCCGACCCAGCAGGTTCGCCTGGCGAGTTCGGGTCCAGTCGTGTGTCCCCGGATCCCTGTTAGTTTCCACCCCCCTGCCCGACATGCTCCCCCTCGGGCCGGGTGCATGTCCCGTGGGGGACCCCCTAGGTGGCACCCCACGCCGAAGGCGATGAACGGAGCAGGCGGCCATATCGTCTGAGCTGGGAGCCTCAGCGGCGGTTGAGTCCCTTTCCCTCAACGGGGAGGGCGCCGCGGCTAGCACAAATAGCGGCAATTTCACCGCTATTCTGTCACCTTCCCAGCCTTGATGGCCGATGAGATCGATAGGTTTGCCTCTCGGCTAACACCTTTCGGCTACCGCTGCCAACAAGAATGGAAGAGAACTCAATACAGAAGGGGACATCGGGCATCGTCGGGCCACTTGTACTGGTCCTGATGCTCTTCTGCCTTTCCCTGGCTGTCAGCCCCCCGATCCATGCCCAGACAGGGGGAGGCAGCTCCGGCGCCTTTCGGGATGTGCCCGGGGATCACTGGGCCCGGGATGCCGTGGAACGTCTGGCCCGCAGTGGGATTTTGCAGGGTTTCGCCGACGGCCGCTTCAAGGGCAAGAAGATCGTGACCCGCTACGATCTCGCCGTCGCCGTCGCCAGCGCTCTCGAGATGGCCGAACAGATCCGGGATCGGCAGGAGGAGGTACCCGACGAGGACCAACGGCTTCTGGAGCGGCTCACGGTCGAACTCCGGTCCGAGCTGGTGCTCCTGGGTATCCGGGTCGAGAGCCTGGAGCGGCGTGTCATCAATCAGGAGCGATTGAGCGAGGAGCTGGAGCTCCGGAACAGCAACATCCGCATCGAAGGTTTCTACCGTCTGCTTCAGACCTACGTGATGCGGCCCGTCAGCTTCGTGGACACCCGCCTCACCCCGGAGGTCGATCCCTTCCGGAGCTTCCGGGAGCGCGGCCTGGAGCCCCTGGAACAGCAGATCTTCCTCCGATTCATCGGGGCCCCATTCATCGGAGAAGAGCAGGCCAGCAACATCGAGGTCTTCGCCGAACTCCTAGGCGTCGTCTCGGGCCCCAGGGGGATGACGCCGAACTTCCGGCTCGCCGATCCCCTCTTCGCCGGAGACACCATCGACGATTTCGCCACCGACATCGTGGACCAGCAACGACTCAGCTTCAACCGGGCCCACTTCGTGGGAAGGGCGGCTCGTCTCACCTCACGGCTCTACATGAATGAGTCCGCCACGGACCTGACGGACCCCTCCATCCTCTTCACCGTCGATCAGTTTGCCCCCTTCTCCGGGGCCGAATTCTCAGGCAGCTACAAGAAGCTCTCCTACACGGCCTCCCTGGCGAAGCAGAGAGCTCTCACCGGGAGCGATCTCTCCAATCGGGAGGACATCAGTCAGGTCTTCCAGCCCAACGCTCTGGTCGACACCGACATCTACACCACTCGCCTCACCTATGAGCCGACGGACTACGATGCCAGCGGCTACGGCCACAATCAGGTCATGGGCGGCACCTTCGTGGAGCAGGCCTTCAACTACGACAGGGAGAACGACTTCAACCGGGTCATCGCCTGGGACTACCAGTGGAACCTCCGGACCCGGAACCGGACCTGGGAGAACACGTTCCAGTGGCTGATCTCCGAGGGGCGGGGCAACATCGACGACACGGCGGCCCGCCTCGATTCCACCTACCAGTTCGGAGGCTTTCTGGCCAACTTGAAGAGCTACGCCTATGGGAGGGACTACCAGAACCTCCCGGGCCAGTACCCCTTCATGGACACCGATGTCTTCTTCAATTTCAAGCGGGAGATCACCCCGGGTGTGGACAGGGATCTGGACGGAGACGTGGATGCATTCGAGTCCACCCGGGGCGAGCGGGCGGCCCGGCTCCTGCTCCGATACACCTTCGACAGGGACGACATCGCGTCCCTCGATGGACTGACTCTTTCGGGCCTCTACGAGATCAAGAAGTGGGAGCGGGACCCGGCCAGCCCCATCATCAATGACGAGATTCCAGCCAGCCGTTTCCAGGCCCAGGCGTTGGCTGACCTGACGCCCGATCTGCACATGGAACTGACCAGCGACCTGGAGAAACACCTGCCGCTGGACAGGGACAATGACGGCCTGCTCGATCGCCGGGAGGGCAAGATCCTCAACACGGTCCGTCTCGACTGGCGGGCCTTCAACAATCTGAGCTTCATCGGAGAGCTGCAGACCATCGACGATCTCGACGCGCCTCAGTCCGACGGCAGCCTCTTCCAGATGAAGCGGCACCGCCTCGAGGCGGCGAGTCAGATCACCCCCGAGTTCTTCCTCAAGGCCTCGACGGAGAAGATCTTCGACTCCGATCTTCAGCTCACCGGCGTTCCGCCCAAGCTGGTGGACGGCAGGAACATCGATCGCCAGATCGCCGAGACCAACTGGTCCTTCGCCGACTGGGGCAGCCTCAAGATCCTCGCCGTCTTCCAGGTCACGAAGAACCGCAACTTCGAGTTCGAGGACAACGACTCCCAGCTCTACATCGGCGAGATGGACTTCCTCTTCGGCAAGTCCCTCCGAGGCCGCTACATCCACGCCATCCAGGACACCAAGCTCGACAACGCTGGTAAGGTCCCGATCCTCAAGAACGTCTTCGTGATCAACAACTTCGCCGAGCTGATCTACGAGCCGACGGAGACCACCGAGATCCGGCTCTCCTTCGGCAACGAGTTCGAGAATCCCCTCGACCCTCTCGACAACGGACCGGCGATCTTCTTCCGTACCGAAGAGATCATCCAGCTGCGGGCCCAGACCCAGTTCTGACCCCGAATCTTCCCATGAACAGGACCCACAGAATGCCGTCCCTCCGACCCCTGACCTGCCTGGGCCTGCTCGCCTGCGCAGCCCTGGTCCTCTCGGGCTGCATCCAGGACCGGACGGCTCCCGATGACCTGCCAGCCTCTGTCACGGCCCTGGTCGACTTCTCTCCGGGTCTCACACCCCTGCCTTTCCCGGCCCTGATACCTCCCATCGATCTGGCGGTCAACTCCCCCATGGGGCTCCGGGCCGCCATCGCAGCCACGGGACCGAGCCCGCTGGAGAACGACAATCAACTGGTGAACAACGACGGCTCCGTCACGGTGATGACGCGACGGGCCGGCCCGGGTTTTGTCGTGGTCCGGGGCGCCAACTACGACATCGCCTACGGGCTAGTCGACGTGGGCGAGGCCGGATCCTCCGTGGAGGTTGAGTTCCTCAGGCCCTTCGATGGCGCCGACCATCCCCGGTCCTTCTATCAGCCGCCAACGAACGGAAACTTCACCATCGACGCCCCCAACTGTGATGACTTCGAGACCGTCAATTTCGGCACGGGAGTCCGGATGCTCGCCAAGGAGCCGGGCAGGGCCAAGTTCATGTTCTTCGCCGACGATCCAGTGGGCTCCAACTCCCAGGGTCGGGTCGAGGGACGAGGCAATGACAGCGGTTTCCCCGTCGTCATCAGCGTCTTCGTCATCGGGGACTTCAACGAGTTCGCCCTCCCCCTGCCTGGAAACCAGCAGGGCGCCATCGAGTTGCTGGACGAAGGTTCCCATTTCTGCCCCGTCACAGACCCCATCGGCCGCTTCGACGACCCGAACCGGCCCCTCAGCGGGGATGAGCGCGCTGGAGACCGGGTCTTCACCCGCTATCTCCACAATCTGCCCAAGGGCGAACATCGCTACGCCTTTGTGGTCAACCAGAGCCCCCTCACCGTCACCGATCCCTACGAGGAAAAGGGAACCCGGGTCCGGGTCGTGGACCCTGTCGAGGTTCGAGAGTTCGCCGCCTCGATCATCACCATCAAGTGACGCTCCCACCCCTTCCAGACCGACTACTTCCTGCCTGATGCTTTCAAGCGCCGGTTCCGGTAGATTGGGAGCAGCCAACTCGACACGGAGGAACTCGCCATCGACCCAGATAAGGACCAGCTAGATACCTTGCCCTTCAAGGTGAAGATTGACTGGCCGGAGATGTCCGGCTCCCTGGAGAAGAAGGTCAATCTCGATCCCGATGAGGGGCCGCTCCAAGGCTGGCACATCGGCTTCCTCGAGCTCTACCTGCTGATAGGCGGCATCGGAATGGTACTGGGCGTGACATTCCATTACAGCCGGGCTGCCTGGTTGCCGATCCTGGCCAACAGGCACACCGCCTTGCTGGGCGAGTCTGCTCCGGCGATGCACCACAACCTCCTCCTGATGGGTGTTGCCTTCGGACTCCTCTACCTGAGCTACCTCAAGTGGTTCGGCGGCAGGGGAGTCTGGATCGGTGGGTTTCTTGTAGGGCTCATGACCGGCTCCGCCGGCTGGTACCCCCTCTCCACATCCATCATCCCCGGCTGGCCCATGCCCGACTGGGACATCTGGCTCATGGGAGTCGAGGCCCACAGGAACGCGTTCATGCACTCCTCCGTGGCCCCGGTCTGCCTCCTCCTCATCTGTCTCTGGTCCGCCCGGGGCCGCTCCCTGGCCATCGGCCTCTGTGTCGGCGTCGCCAGCCATCTCGTCGCCGACTTCTTCTCCACCGCCTACGAGGTCCTGGAGTACGAGGTCATCCCCATGGAGTCCCTCTCCAGCCCGCTGCTCGTCGACACGAACCTCTTCGTTGCGATTTGCTGGCTCTTCGCCAACACCGTCATCCTCCTTGCCGCGGCCGGAGTCGCCGGACCCGGCGTAAAGCGATTCCAGACAACCCTCGAGAAGGGAACTCTCTAAGAACAGCCGGCCTGAACTGAGCCGTGTTTCCGCTCCTCCAGTGATATAATCCCGGTCGTGAGTCTCTCCGACCGGTTGAAGAAGAAGCAGGGAGGCGATTCGGCTGACGGCCGTTCCCTCAGCTCCCCCCCCGGTGGGAAGCCGAAGAACCGGTCCATCTCCTTTGCGCTTTCGGCCAGCTCCAAGACGGACATGGAGAATCAGGTCCGGGAGAAGGCCCTGGAGTTCCTCTTCAGTCAGCTCGTCTATCTCGAGTTCCCCGTCGACCAGAGCGACGAAGCGCAGCGCAGGTTCTTCGACCCCTTGGTCGTGGATCTCCTGAGGCAGGCCCGGGACAAGCTGGGACACTCACTGGCCATGTCCAGCCTGGACGCCATCAAGAAGGAGATGATGGACGTCATCGTCGGCTTCGGCCCCATCGAGAAGCTCCTCCAGGATCCAGCCGTATCGGAGGTCATGATCAACTCCCCGAGCCAGATCTACATCGAGCGAGGCGGCAAGGTCACCCTGTCGGATGTCACGTTCCGCGACGACAGCCAGGCCATGCAAGTGATCAAGAAGATCCTGGCACCCCTGGGCAGGCGCTGTGACGCCAGCTCCCCTCTGGTCGACGCCCGTCTCCCCGACGGCTCCCGGGTCAACATCGTCATCCCTCCCCTAGCCCTCAAGGGATGCACCGTCACGATCCGAAAGTTCAGCAAGAACCCCCTCACCGTCGAGCGTCTCATCGACTTCGGCAGCCTCACACTCGAGATGGGGGCCTTCCTGGAAGCCGCCGTCCTGGCCCGCCTCAACATGGTTGTCAGCGGCGGCACCGGGTCGGGCAAGACCACCACCCTGAACGCCATCAGCGGCTTCATCCCCCACGACGAACGGATCGTCACCATCGAGGACTCCGCCGAGCTGCAGCTCCTGCAGGACCACGTCGTGCCCCTGGAGACACGGCCTCCCAACATCGAGGGAAAGGGAGAGGTCACCATCCGGGACCTGGTCAAGAACTCCCTCCGGATGCGTCCCGAACGGATCATCATTGGAGAGTGCCGCGCCGGAGAGACCCTGGACATGCTCCAGGCCATGAACACGGGCCACGACGGCTCCCTCACAACGGGCCACGCCAACACGCCCAAGGACATGATCTCCCGCCTGGAGACCATGGTCCTCATGGCGGGAATGAACCTGCCCATCCGCAATATCCGGGAGCAAGTCGCCTCCGCCGTCCAGATCATCGTCCAGCAGAACCGCCTGCACGACGGGACCCGGCGCATCACAGCCATCGCCGAGGTTCTGGGCATGACGGAGGACACCGTCGATCTGGCCAACATCTTCGAATGGGTCCAGGAGGGCGCCGACGCCAATGGAAAGATCATCGGCCATCACCAGTTCACCGGCCACGTACCCAGGTTCCTCACCTTGCTTCACGACGCCTGTCCCGACCTGCCGGACCACCTCTTCGGACCCGGCGTAAGCGTCCAGATCGAGCTGGATCAAATGATGAAGGAAGAACGGGAGGAGGAGGCCCGTATCTTCGCCGAGGCCGCAGCCAAGGCCGCAGCCGATCCCGTACCGGAAGTCGCACCTTCTGTATCCCTCCAGGGCAAGAAGCCCTTCTCCTACAACGACGCCCTCACCGGCGAAGCCCAGGCGGCGGATAAGAAGAAGGCGGAGGAAGAGGAGGAGGCCAGGCCGAAGAAACGAACCTTGTCGGGGATGAACATCCAGGCCAAGAGCATCATCGCCACCCGGAAGATGGTCGACGGGGAGGACAGCGATCTCGAGAAGATCCAGGTAGAGCTGATGAAGAAGCTCGACCTCATGCTCCAGTTCGAGAACATCAGACTCGATGGTCTCTCCATCGAGGAAGAGAAGACCCTCCTGGGAGGCAAGCTCAAGGCCTGCCTGGCTTCCCTGCAGGAGGAGAAGGGGATGCGGCTGTCCCATTCCGCCGCCACGGACATCGTGACCCTCACCCTGAAGGACGTGGCGGGTCTGGGCCCGATCCAGGACCTGCTCGACGACCCCGATGTCAGCGAGATCATGGTCAATGGACCCAACCAGGTCTTCATCGAGCGCAAAGGCAAGCTGCTCCTCTCCAATGCCCGTTTCAAGGACGATGCCCACGGCCAGCACATCATCCAGAAGATCGTCAGCCCCCTTGGCAGACGCTGCGACGTCAGCTCCCCTCTGGTTGACGCCCGCCTCAAGGATGGGTCCCGGGTCAACGCCCTCATCCCCCCCATCGCTCTCAACGGGCCTTGCCTGACGATCAGGAAGTTCAGCAAGAACCCCCTCAAGGTGCCCGATCTGGTCAACTTCGGCAGCCTCAGCCAGGACATGTGCGATTTTCTCCTGGCCTGCGTGTTATCCCGGTTGAACATCGTCGTCAGCGGCGGTACCGGGTCCGGCAAGACCACCACTCTCAATGCCATCAGCGGCTTCATCCCCCACGACGAACGGATCGTCACCATCGAGGACGCCGCGGAGCTCCAGCTGCTGCAGGATCACGTGGTGCCCCTCGAGAGCCGGCCCCCGAACGTGGAAGGCAAGGGCGCCGTGGCCATCCGGGATCTGGTGAAGAACTCTCTCCGCATGCGGCCCGAGAGGATCATCGTCGGGGAGTGTCGCGCCGGGGAGACCCTCGACATGCTGCAGGCTATGAACACGGGCCACGACGGCTCCCTCACCACGGGCCATGCCAACACTCCGAAGGACATGGTGGCCCGCCTGGAGACCATGGTCATGATGGCCGGCCTGGACCTGCCCATCCGGAACATCCGGGAACAGATCGGCAGCGCTGTGGACCTCATTGTTCAGCAGAACCGTCTCCGGGACGGGTCCAGGAAGATCACGGCCATCTCGGAGATCGTGGGGCTCCAGGGAGACGAGGTGAAGGTGGCCGACATCTTCGAGTACGTCCAGGAAGGCATCGATCACCACGATCGCGTCGTCGGCCACTTCCGGCCCACGGGACACATACCGAGCTTCGTGATGCAATTCCGAGGAGAGGGGATCAACCTCAAGGAGGACATCTTCGGCGAGGGAACCTCACTGAAACAGATCTACGTCGACCTGGACAATGAGGCCATGGAAACCGCCCAGCGGGAACTGCAGGTCCAGATTGACCGGGCCCGCCGCGACGGCGACGAGGAGCAGGTTCCGGCCGCCATCCTGGAACGGCTGGCCTCCATGCCCGACTTCCGCTGGACCGCCGCCTTCCCCACGGGACCGGGCGCCGACAAGGGCCGCCCCACGGGTCCGCCGGAGCTGAAGGGCGCAGCCAGCAGGGATGCGGCGCTGGTCGACACGATCCGGGAGCGCCTCAACGACTCCATTCTCTTCGAGATCGCAGCCGAGGAGAAACGGAACGGCGGACACCTCACGAAGGCCGTGGAGACTGAGATAGTCAGGAACTTCGGCCTCAAGTCGTTCAGGAAGATCACGAAGGAGACGAGCATTCGTCTTACGGAGTCCGCCGGCATCAAGCTGCTGAAGGAGCTGTCTCACGAGATCGTCGGTTTCGGCCCCATGTCGATCCTCCTCGACGATCCCGACGTGTCGGAGGTGATGGTCAACGGCCCCTGGCAGATCTACTGCGAGAAGAAGGGGAAGCTCATCCTATCGGATGTCAACTTCCGCGATGACGCGCACGTGATGCGCGTCATCAACAAGATCGTCTCCCCCCTGGGGAGGCGATGTGACGTCTCGAGTCCCATCGTCGATGCCCGGCTGCCCGACGGTTCCCGGGTCAACGCCGTCATCCCTCCCCTGGCCTTGAACGGCCCGACCCTGACCATCCGGAAGTTCAGCGCGAATCCCATCTCCGTGGCGCGGCTGGTGGAGTTCGGAACCTTGACACAGGACATGGCCACGTTCCTTCACGCCTGCGTCCTGCTGCGGCTCAACATCGTCATCAGCGGGGGCACAGGCTCGGGAAAGACCACCACCCTCAACGCCATCAGCGGTTACATTCCCGCCGATGAGAGGATCATCACCATCGAGGACGCCGCCGAGCTGCAGCTTCAGCAGGACCACGTAATCGGCCTCGAGAGCCGCCCCCCAAACGTGGAAGGCGCCGGGGCCGTGACGATCCGGGATCTGGTCAAGAACACCCTCCGGATGCGGCCCGAGCGGGTCATCGTCGGGGAGTGTCGCGCTGGCGAAACATTGGACATGCTCCAGGCCATGAACACGGGCCACGACGGCTCTCTCACCTCCGGTCACGCCAACACTCCGACGGACATGTGCAGCCGCCTGGAGACCATGATCATGATGGCCGGCATGGACCTGCCCTCCCGGTCCATCCGGGAGCAGATCGCCAGCGCCGTGGATCTCATCGTCCAGCAGTCCCGGCTACACGACGGCCAGAGGAAGATCACCCACATCACGGAGGTCTCGGGCTTCGACGGAGACCGGGTCCAGCTCAACGACATCTTCGTCTTTAACCAGATAGGTGTCGGACCCGACGGCAAGATCATCGGGGAGATGGTCCCGACGGGCAACATCCCCAGCTTCGCTCATCGTTTCAAGTACGAAGGCTGCCCCCTGCCAGAGGGAATATTCGGCATAGACAAGCCGATGGACGAGATCTACGCCGAGTCCGAAGCCGCAGTGAAGAGAGACTGACGGCCCTCGCATGCCAGGGCCGTCAGCGCCCGGTGCGACTGTATGTCACGGAGGGGGGGCAGCCGCCATTGAGGTATCACAGAGGCCACAGAGGGCTCAGTGAACACAGAGGTTTTTGAGGGAAAAGGACCTCTGTGACCTCTGAGGCCTCCGTGATCTCTGTGTAACCTTCCATGCCATCGCGGCTAAATCAGGCCCTGGGCGACATGATCCCGGCCTGCCATGGGGTCTTCGCCGATCAGGCAGCCACCATTGAGGTATCACGGGGGCCACGGGGGCCACAGTGAACGCAGAGGTTCTTGAAAGAAGAGAACCTCTGTGACCTCTGAGGCCTCCGTGATCTCCGTGTAACCCTTCCCCGCCATCGCAGCTAAACCCGCCCTGGGCAACATGCGCCCGGGCTGCCATGACGGTCGCGACTGAGGGCGTTCAGCGCCGGCGGCGAAAGGGACCTTCTTCGAGCCGCTTCATCCGGTCTTCCTCCCGCAAGGGCGGGGGATTCCGTACGAAGGACAGCACGGTCTGGTTCACCGTGTTGATCCGGTACTTCTCGAATTCATGGGGGCCGGCGCTCGAGCCGGGCACCACGAAGAACTTCGCCAGGGTCCGCAGGTCCTCGTAGAGGGTGACCTCCACGTGTCGTTCGCCTCCGGAGTACCGGAGCGAGTAGGGTCGGCCATTCATCCTGTAGGACAGCTCCCGGGGACCGTCGGGAGGAGGAAAGGCCGAGTGCTTCACGATGTGTACGAAGGGCGCCACCTCCAGTATCCGGTCCCGGTACTCTTCGGCGTCGGCGCTGAACTCGCTTCGTGCCCGCGCCGATATCGTCGAGCCCAGCCAGTCGAACTCGATGGCGGCCTTGAATCTGTAGCTCCGCCCCTCCTCTTCCGGGTCGTGGATGGTCCCGGCCAGCGCCACCACGTAGGAGCGGTCCGGAAGCTCCCTGTAGTCCACATCCACGCCGCCAAGATTGTCGAAGCTCTTCGTCACCCCTCCCCGGAACTGGGCGTTGACCAGATACTGCTCCTGAACATGGTATCCCCCCTGCCGGGCAGCGGGCTGCAGCACCTCGGGAAGGGAGGGAGTCTCGATCAGAGGTGGCCGCCTGGCGGAGTATCCAGGGCCTTGGCGGTGGGGCTGAGACCCGGCACTCGAGAAGGTTCCAGTCAGGGCCAGACAGGTTGCAACCGCAACCCACGCCATCCTCCATGGTGAATCAAGCATTCCAGCCGTTCGCGGTGAACTCGGAGATGAAGTTCATCGGGTCCCTCCGGTCCAGCTCGACCCCCTTGCTGTGGGGATCGTCGACAGCCGGCGCCACGGGATGGTTCTCGTCGGGATAGAGGGTATCCGTGATGGGCTTGCCCTTCTCGTCGATGAACCTCCCCCGGTGCAGATAGATGAGGCGGGTCGGCGCGCCGTCCCGAAGGGTCCAGTACAGCTCCTTGTCGTGAGTCACCACGATGGAGGTCCGGACGATCTTTCTGACCTGCAGGTCCAGAATCGCGTTTGCCACGCCCTTGCCCATCACCGGGTCCAGCCCCGCCGTCGGCTCGTCATACAGCAACGCCCTGGGACGAAGAGCCAGGGTCCGGGCGATGCCGACCCGCCTCTTCATGCCCCCCGATAGCTGAGAGGGCAGCTTCTCCCGATCCGAAGTCACATCCAGCCGCACCTCCGCCATCAGGCTCAGCACGGAGGCATAGATCAGCTCCGATCGAATCTGATCCTGTGACTCCTCCAGCATCTCCTCCAGCGCCTGCTGCGACTCGGGTCCACCCTCTCGGCAGATGCGGTACAGCGCTCCCAGACGAGGAGGCAGATGGTCCGCCGCCGCCGAGAGCCGTTCGCACATGGTCTCCGGCGCGGCCCGAAACCCTTCGATCCAGCCGTCCACCACCTCCGGATGGCTATCCATGGGCAGGGAGATATTCTCGTAGACCGTCATCCAGTCAAAGAGGCTAGATTCCTGGAAAACAATCCCCACCTCTTTGCGGATGCTGGCCATGTCGTTTTCGCCGAGATCGTGGATCGGCACGTTCACACCGGGACCGCCCGCTCCGTCAGAGAAGCGGTACCAGATCTCCCCGGAGGTGGGATCGATCAGCCCTACCAGCAGGTTCAGGAAGACGCTCTTGCCGATACCGCTCTCGCCGATAACGACGACTATCTCCCCCTCCTTCACCACCAGATTCACGCCCTGGTAGAGAGGCCTCTGGCCGAGAAAGATCTTCGACAGCCCCGACACCCCAAGGACATAGTCCTGGGTCACAGTTGGCTGTCGCCTCGGCACCGGAGTTCCACGCCGCATCATCGCCAGCAGTATCGCATCGGGCATGTGCAAGCGCAAGAGAGGGTGTGGAGATCAGGGGACACACGACTGGACCCGAACTCCGAGAGGTTGCCTGAACCAGCAGGTTGACCTGGAGAGTTCGGGTCCAGTCGTGCCCATCTTGATCGCCGCACTGCGTCATAGATCATGAGACACCCTGTTTCCATGCCGCATCTCAGCGTTTTGTGTTTTTCC